>USHU01000036.1 GCA_900554605.1 uncultured Actinomyces sp. | reverse complement strand
AACAGTGGTGCCTCCGGTGAGATCGCACACCGAAGGCACCCGAAGCTTAGTCGTTCGAGTCTTGCGCAGGAACGACCGAGGGATGAAGATCCTCTACCGGAGGCTGCCAACTGTAGATGTCAGCTTGCACCTGCTCACCTGAACGAATGTCTTTGACGGTATCTGCTTCGCCTTCGCTTCCTGGGAACCATACGAAGGGAATCCCGCGCTTGTCAGCAAACTTAATCTGTTTGCCAAACTTCGCCGCGCTGGGGGCAACATCGGTGGGAATCCCGCGCTTACGCAAGATCGTCGCAAGAGCGTTGCAGTGTTGGCGCTGTTCCTCGTCTGCGACTGCAATAACAACGCAGGTAGGAACCTTACGAGAAGCTGTCACCATGTCCTGTGAAAGGATCCGCGACACCAAGCGAGAAACACCGATAGAGAGGCCAACACCGGGATAGCTTCGTTTTCCGTCCTTGGCAAGAGAATCGTAACGTCCGCCGGAACAGATCGACCCCAGGTCCTCATGACCAACGATTTCGCTCTCGTAAACGGAACCCGTGTAGTAATCCAGTCCACGCGCGATCTTCAGGTCAGCCAGAACAACACCGGGCATCGCAGCCCCGGCTTGCTCAACCAATGCGCACAGTTCGTCCAAGCCCTGGGTGAGTGTTTCACTCGATACGCCAAGCGCGTTTACCTGTGAGCGCAAATGCTTTGAATCCTCGGTACGGATCTGTGCCATACGCAAGAGCACATCGATTTGCGGCTGCTCAAGCCCGGCCTCGGCAAGCTCTTCAGCCACGCCTTCAGGCCCAATTTTGTCAAGCTTATCGAGGCCGCGAAGTGCGGACTCAACATCATCGACGTCGAGCCCCTCACAAATCCCCTGGACAACCTTGCGGTTATTGACCAAGACGTGAACGGGAGGGATCGGCAGAGACATCAAAGCCTCAGCCATCACCAAGGGCAGATCCACTTCATAGTGGAAGGGAAGCTCCCCCAGGCCAACAACATCAATATCTGCCTGAGTGAACTCGCGGAAGCGACCGTCCTGTGGGCGTTCACCGCGCCAGACCTTTTGAATCTGATAACGCTTAAACGGAAAATCAAGCTCGTTGGCGTTCTCGATCACGTAACGCGCAAAAGGAACAGTCAGGTCGAAGTGAAGGCCCATCTGGCGTTCCTTTGAGGAACGTCCGCCCTCTTCTTTTAGCGCTTGAAGACGGTCCAGAACGTAGATTTCTTTCGAGGTTTCGCCCTTGGATTGAAGCTGCTCAAGAGTCTCGACGGCGCGAGTTTCGATTCCCGCGAATCCGTGAAGCTCAAAAACCGAGCGAATGTGGTCCAAAATCGCCTGTTCAACGATGCGCCCCTGCGGGAGCCACTCGGGGAAACCTGAAAGTGAAGTACGTGCCATGAGTCCTATTCTTTCACGCGCCGGCTCACATGTCGGCGCAAGTAACTAACCGATGCTTCGAGCGCGCCTCATGTAGGTATTTGTCTCCAGCTCATCTCCCATGGTCGTTGCAACCGAGTGCCCTGGGAAGAGGATTGTCTGCGGATCGATCACATTGGCGAGCGTACGCAAAGAGTGACGCATCTGGGTCTCATCACCGCCGGGCATATCGGTTCTGCCAACAGAGCCCGCGAAAATGACATCGCCGCTGAGCGCCCACGGAACAACTACCTCGGTATCGAGCGCACGCGTGCCGTTCCAGAACACAGTGAGTTCCGATGCACCCAAAAAGAGCGCTGAACCTTCGGTGTGTCCGGGGGCGGGAACCATACGCAAGTAGACACCGCGAACGTACTCGAGAGTATCGACTGGGCATTCCTGAATGCGCGTAGGCTTCACCCACGCCACATTAACTTCCTCAGGAAGCGGAAGGCTCACGTACGAGGCCGGGTCATCCAAGCGGTACACGTCAGGACCCGGGATCCACACCGGAGCGGGACCGTCTGGTGCCCACGAGGCGATCTCTGCGCAATCCCAGACATGGTCGGCGTGACCGTGTGTCGCCAGTACTGCTCCCACGTAGGCGTTGTCTTCTTCCAGCGCTTCACGAATCTCTTCGCGAGCGCCAAAAGAAGGGTCGACAACGAGAGATTGAACCGGTTCGTTACCTTCGCTTCTGGGCGAAATGACGTAGCAATTCGCACCATAGAAGGGTGTCGGGATCACATGGATCCGAATTCCCTGGCTCACGAGAGCGTCGAGGAAATCTGATCGAACCATGCCTTCTTGGTTTCCAAGGCCTGCGTCAACTCACGAACGCGAGCATCGTCGCCTTCAGCCTTTGCGGCCTCGAGTTCTTCACGCAACTGCTCAAGTTGTTCTTCAAGTTGTCCGAGCATTCCCGTTGCACGAGCACGAGTTTCGGGGTTCGTTCGACGCCACTCCGCATCTTCCGCCTGACGCAAAGCATCTTCAACGGCGCGCAGTCGAGACTCGATCTTTCGGTAGTGCTCAGAAGGAACACGACCGATCTCTGCCCAACGATCCTGAATCGAACGAAGCGCAGACTTAGCTTCCTCGTGGTTCGTGATGGGAAGCAGCTCCTCAGCTTCCTTGAGGAGCTCTTCCTTTGCACTCAAGTTCGCCTGGTACTCGGAATCAACCGCAAGGTCATTGCGGTGACGAGCATCGAAGAATGCCTGCTGCGCGGAGCGGAACCGCGCCCACAGCGCATCGTCCTCACGGCGGGATGCTCGTGGAGCGCGCTTCCACTGTTCCATCAGATCACGGAAGGCAGCAGAAGTTTCGCCCCAGTTGGTGGAATCCTTCAGCGCCTCGGCACGAGCAATAATCTCTTCCTTCACGCGCTTGGCTTGGCCTTGACGCTCATCAAGTTCAGAGAAGTACTGACGGCGACGGCGGTCAAACTGCGTACGGGTCGCCGAGAAACGCTTCCAGAGTTCGTCTTCAGTGCTCTTATCGAGGCGCGGACCCCTGCGCTGCATCTGCTTCCATTCTTCGAGGAGATCGCGAAGCAGCTGACCTGATTGCTTCCAATGAATCTTCGAAGATTCCTTGGCCAGAATCGCTTCAGCGCGCTCAACCAGCGAGGTGCGTTCGGCAAGCGCCTGTTCCTTTGCGAGTCGACGCTCTTCCTTCGCCTCTTCCTTACGCGCCTGAGCGCGTTCTTCAACAGCTGCTACACGCGCACGCAATGCAGGCAAATCACCGATTGCGTTAGGAAGGGCGACTGCCTCCTTGAGTGTTGCCAGAGTCTGGTCGATTTCTTTGGGGCCAAGTGAAGCCAGTCGATCTTCGAAAAGCTTGATCGTAGCTTCCAGATCCGCATAACGACGCGTGTACAGAGCAAAGGGATCTGTAGGCAGGCCTTCGGGGAAGGAGCCAATCATGCGCTCTTCTTCGCCGTCCTTAACCCACACATTTCCCTGCGAGTCGATCCGACCAAAATCGGTCGACATTTCCGGGGTTTCTGGTTGTTCGACAGTACGTTCAGCGGCAACTTCAGGCTCAACGGCCTGCGGTTCAGGCGAAGTGGTCACGATATTCCTTAGAGGTTGGGACAGTTTCCCATCCGACGCGGTGCGTGGGGGCTCCACACAGGCATACCTTCAACGGTACGCATACATCCTAAATGAAATAGCCGCCAAACTCATAAAAAAAGGTGTGACGTTTCACTAGGATTCCACGAAGCGATACGCGGTTACTGTGCTGCAGAGGTCGATACTCGCACCGCTTCGAAAACCCCGTCAACCCGACGCAAAGCAGATAGCACGGCATTGAGGTGACTGATCTCTGCCAATTCAAAGCTGAAACGCGCCGTCGCGACTTGATCTCGCGTCGACACCGTCGATGCCGAAAGAATGTTCACGCGATAATCGGTCATGACCTTCGTCATATCAGCCAAGAGTCCTGGCCTATCCAAGGCTTTCGTCTGAATCTGAACGAGATACTGGGCTTGTGAGTGTTCACCACTCCATGACACTTCCACGAAGCGCTCCGGATGCAGCCCCTGGAGACGGATCGCTTTGGGGCATGAACTCTGATGAACTGACACGCCCTGGCCGCGGGTGATGAAGCCGATAATCTCGTCGCCCGGTACGGGCGTGCAACACCTCGCCAGCTTGACCCAAACGTCATTGGCATTCATGCCCGCGACCGAGACGCCCTGTCCCTTCGCACTGTATTCGCCAATTGTCGAACGATGGCTTCCGGGGGTGATCGCCTCGGAGAGAGTTTCTTCGGTTCCGTCTCCCCCACCAAGGTTTTCAACGAGCTTCGTAACGATGCTTTGCGCGGAAATATGACCGTCGCCAACCGCTGCATAGAGTCCAGAAATATCGGGATAACCCAAAGACGTCGCAACAGAGAGCAATGAGTCATGACTCATCAAACGTTGCAGAGGCAAGTTCTGCTTACGCATAGCACGCGCAATGTGCTCCTTGCCCGCCTCGACGGCCTCTTCCTTACGTTCGCGCGAGAACCAACCCTTGATCTTTGAGCGTGCTCGTGGCGATGCAACAAAGGCCAACCAGTCTCGCGACGGACCCGCTTTATCAGACTTCGAAGTGACAACTTCAACGGTCTGACCCGATTCAAGTCGCGTGTCAAGAGGAACGAGGCGCCCATTGACCTTCGCTCCGACCGTGTGGTGGCCGACTTCGGTATGCACCGTGTAGGCGAAATCAACCGGTGTTGCCCCTCGCGGAAGGACAACGACTTCACCTTTGGGGGTAAAGACATAAACTTCTTCACCGGAAATCTCGTAGCGAAGAGAATCTAAGAATTCTTCTGGATCGCCGGTTTCCCGTTCCATATCGACGAGTGCACGAAGCCAGTTCATCTGTTCGTCAGCACTCATTCGATCCGACTCAAGCGAATTCGCGTTCGGATTCTGCTTGTACTTCCAGTGTGCGGCGACGCCGTGCTCGGCGTGCTCGTGCATTTCGTAGGTGCGGATCTGAATCTCGACCGGACGCCCACCGGGACCAATCACCGTCGTGTGCAACGACTGATAGAAGTTGAACTTCGGCATGGCGATATAGTCTTTGAAACGCCCGGGAATAGGGTTCCAGCGACCGTGGAGCGCTCCCAATACCGCATAGCAGTCGCGAACTGTCTCGACCAGTACGCGCACGGCGACAAGATCAAAGATCTCATCAAAGGCTTTATTACGGACGATCATCTTTTGATAGATCGAATAGTGGTTTTTAGGCCGCCCACTCACGGTTCCCTGAGTCCCGGATCTGCGCAGGTCCTCTTCAATCTGCGTGATCACTTCGCGTAGATAGACGTCTCGCTCAGGAGCACGTTCGGCAACGAGATGATCGATTTCCTCGTAGATTTCGGGATAGAGGACTTTGAAGGAGCGCTCTTCAAGCTCCCACTTGATCATGTTCATTCCGAGGCGGTGTGCCAGCGGAGCGTAGATCTCTAGCGTTTCGCGCGCCTTCTTCTTCGCGGATTCGACGGGTACGAAACGCCACGTGCGGGCATTGTGGAGGCGATCAGCAAGTTTGATGAGCAAAACACGAATGTCACGACTCATCGCGATAATCATTTTACGCAGCGTCTCTGACTGGGCGTTTGCCCCGTAACGAATTTTGTCGAGCTTCGTCACGCCATCGACAAGCTGTGCGATGGCGGGACCAAAATCTGCGGTGAGTTGTTCCAGGCTGTAGTCGGTGTCTTCAACGGTGTCGTGTAGAAGAGCAGCTGCAAGCGTTGGCGAGGTCATACCTACCTCAGCCAAAATAGTGGCGACGGCGACCGGGTGAGTAATGTAGGGTTCCCCGCTCTTACGCATTTGACCGCGATGGGCTTTTTCTGCCGTACGATACGCCCGCTCGATCAGTGAAATATCGGCCTTCGGGTGATTTGCACGTAAGGCACGAATCAGAGGTTCAATCTCGGGTGTCGTCGTCTTTGAACGAGCACCGAACCATACAAGTCCTGAACGCACACGTGACCCGGCCGCGGGCGGCCGGGTCACATCGTCTTTTTGCTCACTCATTCCTCAATGATACAAGTGATCTGCGGGAATGAAAGGCCTGAATTAGAAAACGACAGCAGTTTCAACCTTCACGTGAGGCTCCAGCTTTGTGCGTCCCTTCAAAGCCTCAAGCTCAAGCAAAATAGCGACGGCTTCAACCTTCGCACCGCACTGCTCGATCAGTTTCACGGATGCCGCTGCAGTTCCGCCCGTCGCCAACACGTCGTCGACGACGAGAACGCGCGCACCTTCACGAACGAGGCCCGGATTGAGCTCCATTCGTGCGCTTCCGTATTCAAGGTCGTAGTCAATACCGATCACTGGACCGGGAAGCTTTCCTCCCTTTCGGACGGTAATCATCCCGATTCCAAGGGCGGTTGCCAAGGGAGCAGCCAGGATGAAGCCTCGTGATTCCAAGCCTGCTACCGCATCAATGCGACCGCGGTAGTGGTCTGCAAGAAGCTCAATGAGCTTCGCAAAGGCTTCTCCGTCTGCAAGCAGCGGTGTGATGTCGCGGAACAGCACACCTTCCTCGGGGAAGTCTTGAACCTCTCGCAGGTGGCTCAAGACCAAATCACTGACAACTGTGCCGAGCTCAGCACTCATCGGCGGGCCTTCTTCCTCTTGGGTTGGGCATCATTTGCGAGGCGTCGACCGGGCTGGACCGGCGCAACGCGGACATGGTCGCTGCTGCTGCCGTCGCGTTCACGTCGACGGGCAACAATTTCATTGTGCTCCTTTGTAGAGGCACGGCGTTCTTCAAGCATGACCAGCAAAGGCGAAGCGATAAAGATCGACGAGTACGTACCAACGATCATTCCGACGAACAGGGCTAGCGAAATATCGGTTAGCGTTCCCGCTCCCAAAAGCAAAGATCCAATAATCAAAATGGATCCCACGGGGAGCAAGGCAACGATGGAGGTGTTCAGCGAACGAACCATGGTCTGGTTCACAGCCAAGTTCACCATGTCGCCATAGGTGTAGCGGTTCTGATCGTTAATTCCCTTGGTGAGCTCGCGAACCTTATCGAAAACCACGACGGTGTCGTAGAGGGAGTATCCCAAAATTGTCAGGAAGCCGATGACCGTTGCCGGTGAAACCTCGACGCGGGTAACCGCGAAGAAGCCAATAGTCATTGCAATATCGTGGAAAAGCGCAAAAATTGCGGCAACCGACATAGTCCATGACCGGAAGTAAACCGTCATCAAAACGGCAACAAGAGTCAAGAAGATAATGAGGGATTGAGCGGCCTTCGCAGTGACGTCGCGTCCCCAAGAAGGGCCGATCGAGGCGGATTGCACATCACTGGCATTGACACTGTAGGCCTGAGCCAAAGCCTCGCGGACCGCAAGAGTCTTTTGGGAATCCAAGGATTCCGTCTGGACGCGGATACCGTCGACGCCCACCGAGGAAACGCGAACTTCAGAGGCCAAGTTGGCCTTCTGGATCGCATCGTAAGCCGGCTGTTGCGAGGTGTTGGTCAAGCCAGTCAGTGTAAATTGCGAGCCGCCGGTAAATTCGAATGAACGGTTGAGGCCGAGGATGGCGATCAACACGATGCACACCGCAATAACAGCGTAAGCAGCTCGGACGAAGATGCGACGCTGAGGAACGATCGCATACGACTTCTCGCCCGAGTACAGGGCATTGCCCCACTGCGCGTAACTCATCATTGGTCTTCTCCCTCCTGCTCGTCCGAAACCTCAGGTGTGGCAGTTGCCTCCGCCTTCTCTTGCTGCGCCAAACGAGCGGCACGTTTGCGTTCAGCAAGTGACATAACTTCACCTTCTGCGTTCAACTGCTCAGATTCGGCATCCTGCGCAGTGACAACCACGCGGCCTCGGCCGGCATAAGTAATTGCCGAACGCGCACCCAAGTGCTCGGGGTCAAGACCTGAGAGCTTGTGTCCCCCACCGAAGAACTCGGTGCGAATGAGAAGCTCCATCATGGGGTGCGTGAAGAGGAAGATCACGACCAAGTCGACAACCGTCGTCACGCCCAAGGTGAAGGCAAAGCCTTGAACACCACCGACGGCGAGAACGTAGAGAACAACAGCGGCAACCAGGTTGACCGCGTCAGAGACCAAAATGGTTCGCTTTGCACGATCCCAGCCTTCATCAACGGCGGCGCTGAGCGGACGCCCGTCACGGACTTCATCTCGGATACGTTCGAAGTACACGATGAAGGAGTCGGCAGTAACACCAACAGAAACGATCAAACCTGCAATACCAGCAAGTGACAATCGATACCCAACTGCCCACGAAAGAACCGTGATAACCAGATAGGTCAAGCATCCTGCGACAAGAAGTGAACCGGCTGAAATAA
>USHU01000035.1 GCA_900554605.1 uncultured Actinomyces sp. | reverse complement strand
TTCGTGGGCGACGCTCACTCTGCGTCCGCGTGGGAGGTGATGCGCTCGAAAACGTCTTCAAGGTCTTCGTTGTCGGCAACAACTTGCTCGGTCGGCGCGTCGAGGAGCACACGTCCCTCATCGATAATGACGATGCGGTCTGCGTCCTTGCTGGCCTCCGTGAGGTAGTGCGTGGCGAAGAGAAGGGTGCGACCTTCTGCGGCTTCGGCGCGCATCGTCTCCCAGAATGCGCGGCGGGCAAGCGCGTCCATTCCCGCGGTCGGCTCGTCGAGGATCAGGAAGTCCGGGTTGCCCGCCAGTGCCAGGGCAAGGCGTACACGCTGGCGCTCGCCTCCAGAGAGCTTGTCAATCGGACGTTTGGCCAACTGAGTGAGCTTTGTGCGCTCGAGGAGCTCGTCGGTGGGGATCGGGTTGGCATGCATTCCGGCGACAAGGTCGATCGTGTTGCGAACCTTCCCATCGCGTGGCATCGAGCCGGTCTGGAGCATCGCGCTCACGAGGGAACGGCGCACGGCTTCGCGCGGGCTCATGCCGTAGACGCTGATCTCGCCCTGCGTGGGGGTGGCCAGGCCGAGGACGATGTCCAGGAAGGTGCTCTTGCCCGCGCCGTTGACGCCGAGGATCGCAACGATTTCGCCGGGCATCAGGGTGAGGTTGACTCCTCGCAGTGCCTCGACGGGGCCGAAAGACTGGTGGATGTTGGTCGCCTGCAGAGCAGGGGCTTCTTCTGTGTTCATGGCTTAAGTGTGTGCGCCCATGAATGAGGTCAGAAGTGTGCTTTGATGCAGGAGCCCCCATGACAAATGTCATGGGGGCTCCTGAGCTGGCAACACTCCTGTTGGAGATGCTCATGCCTCAGGGAAGACGTGGAACTCCTTAATTAATCGGATCTGTCCCAATCGATGAATCCTCTGTCTTCCACAGGTCACCATCTTTTACATGGACGACCGTGCAGCGAGCCTCATACTTGGTTTGTCCTTCGAAGGCATGGCCCTTGACGTTATATTGCTGGTCACCATTCGAACGTGTTTCGCCGATCTGAATTTCGTCGACAAAGACGACGTTAATGGGGCGAGTGCTGTTCAGTTTGGCAGTGATCGAACAAGATTTTTCAATGAGCATCGCAGTTTTGTCATCGATTCCCTCGTGGCGAGTCTTAGAGGGGCTTGGCGAGGAAGATTTTGCCGTGGGAGATTTTGACGCAGTCGTTGAAGTCTTGGGTTTGGGTGAAGGAGAGGTCGGCTTGGGTGTCGGCGTGGAAGAAGTGGGAACGGGTGTGGGGGAAGAAATAGATGGAGTAGGCGCGGGTGAAACGCTCGTGCTCGAAGAGCGCCACAGGAAGAACGCAAGAAGAAGCACAAGAACCGCGACTACTGCGATCCACACGTATAGAGGGCCTTTGTTGAATGATGAGCGAGGCGCAGGCGGATATGGTCCTTGTTGAGGCTGGAAACCTCCCTGTGGGGCCTGATACTGGCCTTGAGGATATGGAGCTTGGGGATAAGAACCTTGGGGAGTGTACCCGCCGCCGTAGGGTTGGGGGCTTGGGGATCCTGGTGCCGGAGTGAAGTTAGACATCGAATAATTCTCTTTTACTACTACAGATGACGGAAAGAAGGGTCCTATTTGACGGGATTTTCGTGCACAGTGATCTCTTCCGTCGCCCAGATTTCACTCCACCTAGGGTGAGCAACCTTGCACTCAAGAAGGTACTGAGTATCGCCTTTGTATCCGGAGACCGAAACGAGGAAATTCATGTCTCCATTTGGAGTCTCAGACCGATACATGTCATCGACTTCGGTTCGGTCGTACTTCTGGTCAACATTCTGTTTAATGGCCTCGGTGCAGCTCTTCTCAACGAGAATTGCCGTGTTGTAGTCGATGTCGGGGAAACGGGTAGGTGTCGGCGTAGCATAAGTCTTTTTCTTCGTTGGAGAAGCTGACTGAGACGCGCTTGTCGTTGATTCGCTTGGAACGGGTGCCGCAGATGTTGGCGTAGGAGCCGGCGGCACCTGAGGCGTGAAACTGCGCCACAAGAAAAAGACAGCGACCAACGCCAGGATCGCAACAATCGCAACCCAGATCATGACCGGCCCTTTATTAACTGGTGGCTTTGGAGGGGCAGGATACGGGGATTGCTGGGGCTGGTATTGTCCCTGGAACGGCGGGTAAGCGCCGCCTTGTGGAAACTGTGCTGCTCCCTGGGGATGAGGGTATTCGGGGTAAGGCGTGAAATCACTCATGGGGTCTTCTTAACAACGGGTGTCGGAGTTGAACTATCTGAGACAGCGGGGGTTGAAACAGGTGTGGGTTCGATCTCTACTGTGGTGGTATCGAAGACAAAGCTGATCCCGACTTCTGTTGGTTCGTCTGCCACAACGGCGGTACACGTCATTCGATAGGTTTCTATGGCATTGGATCCGTTTGATCCCGAAACTAAACCGGTCATCATGTATTGAGTACCGACATCACCGTAGCGTCCGATTTCTTTGATCGTCAGCGCCCTAATTCCCTCAAATTTGGGGAAGCGAGAGGTGTTTAATACGCCGATCCTACAGTGAGTAACCACACTTTGTCCGATGAACTCGTCAACTTTTTCTTCGGTGTCAGAAGAGGCAGTGGCATTCGATGATGGTGATACCGGGGATGGAGTTGGAGATGTTCCCGGAGTTAAAGCTCGCCAGGCGAAGAAGGCTGCGATCACAAGAAGTGCGAAGACAACTGAAATCCAGACAATGAGCTTGATGATGCCCTTTGAAGTTGCCGGCAGTGGGTTCGGCGTTTGCGAAGAGGGATATTGTCCCTGAGGCGGTGGATAAACGCTTCCTTGAGGGAACTGTGGGCTTCCTTGGGGAGCCGGGTAGCCCGGGGTGGGAGAGAAATCAGACATGAGTTCCTCGTTCATTGGATCGGATTCGGGTCAATCTCTGCCTTCACGTCATATGAATCATCTGCCTTCATATGAGTAGCGGTGCACTTCATTTGGAAGAGGCTTGAAGAGAAATCGGTAGCTTCCTTGTACTTACGTTCTGCATGAACTTTTCCAGTCAGCTCGTACACCTCATTACCATTACTTAATGTCGCTGTTTTCTTGAGGTATCCCGGCATCATCGCCATGACTTTGTAATCGTCACGAATTGACTGAGTAGAAGCAGTTGTGCACTTTTCAGTGATGATCATCCATGTTTTCTCATCGATGTCATCATCATGGTACTTCCTCGTCGATGTCGGAGATGGTGAAGAAGACTGTGAGGGATCGGCGAGCGGCGTAAGACCCACATCTCCTACAACGTTGAAGGTGTCGCTTGCTTGAGCGTGAACAACGCTGCAGACGATCTCAAAGCTGCTCTGTGCAGATGAACCCTTTGCGTAGCCGGTCAAGGTGCCCGTGTACGTGTACTTCATGTCGCCGTTGCCGAATTTTCCTTCAAAGTGCACTGACTTTGTTTTAATCTCTTTGACGGCGTCCACCTTCCCAGACTTGGTAGCCTCGCTCCAGCAAGCTCCACGGCTCCCCGAAATGGTCTCTTCATCGATTCCATCGTCGACGGACTGTGAAGGATTCGGATTGGGAGTGGCAGATGAGAAGGAAGAAGGATCAGGGGCAGTAGGACTTGGCGTCGGTGACGCACCGCGGTTGGATGTGTGCCACAAGAAAAAGACAACGACCAATGCAAGAACGGTCAGTACGGCAATCCACGCGATGATCGGTCCCTTAGAAGTGGGGTTCTTCGGAGGCTCGGCATACGGAGCTTGAGGAGCCTGATAAGGAGCTTGTGGCTGCGGGTAGACTCCGCCTTGAGGGATCAGAGGCGCCCCTTGGGGAGCTGGGTATCCGGAATTTGGTGGAAAATCAGACATAAGCTCCTCGCGCATCTCCCTCGTTTAACGATTAAGTGGTCTCAGTCTACGTTCCAGCACGCATCTGGGCGAAATCTCTTCCTTCCCATCCACGCAACGATACCCACAAACGCGGCGCCTCCATGGCCTCGTCGATAGAATAGGCCCAGCTCAACTTAGGGAGGACTCATGACCGGGGAATCATTCTTCGCGCATCATTCACATGACGAAGCAGAGCAAGCCGCTCCCGCTTCGCAAGAAGAACAGCGTCCGGGGACAATCCCAGCAGACCTCATTCCCTACCTCGAAGAAGCCGATCGCGTTGACGAAGAGGATTTTGACAATGGGCCAGCCGATAGCGAGCCAGACGAACGCGATCTCGCCCTCGAAGCGCTGGCACTGAACTCCATGCTCCTAGGTCCAGATCCTTCGATCCTCGCCGAGCTTGAAGGCGACTACTCCCAGTGGGGAGAAGACTGGGAAGAAGAACTTGCCGAGCGCCGCGCAGAAGACGCACACCGCGAAGCTCTTTCGGATGCTGCCCACAGCGCGCGACTTGAAGCCCGCGTTGAGGAAATCTACCAAGAAATCATCGCGAGGGTCCCCGAACATCAGGTTCAGCCAACCTTGGATCGCGTGAAAGAAACGCTCGATATCTTGGGAGATCCCCAAAATAGCTATCCCAGCGTGCACATCACCGGCACGAATGGTAAGACCTCAACAACGCGTATGATCGACGCGCTTTTAGCGGCAAGCGGCGTGCGAACCGGGCGATTCACCTCTCCGCACCTCGTTGATGTTCGCGAGAGAATCACCATCGAGCAAGAATCGATCTCTGCAGAAGAATTCGTGCGTACGTGGGACGATATTGCTCCCTATATCGAAATGGTTGACCGTGCTCACGCCGAAACAGATGGAACCCGGCTGTCATTCTTTGAAGTCTTCACTGTTATGGCTTTCGCAGCCTTTGCTGATCACCCAGTCGATGCTGCCGTCGTCGAAGTTGGAATGGGAGGGAGCCGGGACGCGACGAACGTGATCGATGCCGGAGTCAGCGTCATCATGCCCATTGCGATCGACCATGAAAAGTGGCTCGGATCGACCATTCGCGAGATCGCAGAAGAAAAAGCAGGAATCATCAAGCCCGGTCAGATCGTGATCGTCGCCCGCCAAGAGGAAGAAGCCTTGCGGGTGATCGAAGAACGTGCGGCCAGCGTCGATGCAATTGTTCGCCTCGAAGGTCGAGACTTTGAAGTCCTCGATCGCCAGCTAGGCGTTGGCGGGCAAATGATTACCGTCCGTACCCCAGCAGCAGTCTATGAGGACGTTTTCGTTCCTCTATTTGGTAGCTACCAGGCGAACAACGCCGCAGCTGCGATCGCAGCCGTCGAGGCCTTCATGGGCGGGCGTGCGCTGGATGCTCGTCTTGTCGAGGCCGGAATGCTTGCCGCTACTTCACCGGGGCGCCTTCAAGTCGTGCGCCACTCGCCGACGATTATTGTTGACGCTGCGCATAATCCTGCCGGTGCACACACCCTGGGTGAATCCATTTCCGAGGCCTTCGACTTTGAACGCATTGTTGGCGTCTATTCGGGGATGGGGGATAAGGATATCGAAGGAGTACTCGGCGAGGTTGAGCCCTACCTGGACTCCCTCGTGGTCACGCAGATGCCCGGAGTGCGCGCAAAGCCCGCCGAAGAAATCGCCGAAATCGCGCGCGATGTTTTCGGGGAAGACTGCGTGGAAGTCCACGAAGATATCCTCGAAGCAATTGCCGCTGCTGTTAACCTTGGCGAGGCCGGGGACGAGAGTGCCCCCGCAACCGGCGTTGTTGTTTTTGTCTCAGTCCTCTTAGCTGGAGAAGTCTTGCGTCTCATGGGAATTCGCCCCTAGTAATTTCGTGGCGAGCATGGCATCATTTTGAGTAAGTCCAGCTCAGGGGGTAGATAGCGTTGACTTACTCGCGCACAGAGCTTGCCGTGAGCTCATCGCCCTCTGTTCCTGTTGCCGTGATTTCTGGTGGTGGCGGGGGACATGAACCGATGGATTCAGGTTTTCTTGGCCAAGGGATGCTCAGTGGCTGCGTGACTGGGGAACATTTCACGGCGCCTTCTGCACCGGATATCGCTCAGCTTTTCACTCGAATGATTGAAGAGACACCCGCTGAAGAAGTTCTTGCGATCGTCAAGAACTACACCGGGGATGTGCTCAATTTTCAAGTTGCAGCGGAACTCCTCGAAGATACAGGGATTGCCTGCACACTGGTATACGTTCATGACGACCTGGCAACTCGCGGGGTTTCACAAGGGGCGCGAGGAATTGCAGGCACAGTCTTATACGAGAAAATTCTTGGTGCCGGTGCATCGATTGCAATGACAAGCGAAGAGCTCTGCGAGCTTGCGGCCGAAATTGAAGAAACAATCGTCAGCTTTGGCGTTTGTTTCCGTGCGCCTACAACTCCTGATGGAAAACTCTCCTTCGATCTTGCCAAGGGGCACGCTGAAATAGGAGTTGGAATCCACGGGGAAAAGGGTATTTCAACACTTCCATATTCGGCGCGCTCCGAGGTCATTTCGCGAGCTGTTCATGAAGTTTTTAGTCAGATTCCTTCAGGTAATGAACCATTGATCGCTCTGGTGAATAACTTGGGATCTGCCCCAGAAGAAGACCTGACATATGCGTGCTCTGCAGTAGAAGAATATGCGCGTTGCGCTGGCGAAACGATCGCTCGTATGAAGAGGGGGCGTTTTGTCACCAGTGTCGATATGGACGGTTTGTCGCTGACCTTAATGCGCGCACGTCCGGATATCCTTGCCCTTTATGATGCTCCGACCCTTGCCCCCGCATGGAGTGAATGAAATGAACACCATCAACACACAGTGGTTTGCCCAGTGGATGCGCCTGTGCGCAGCCTCCTTAATTCGTGAAGAAGAAAGCCTGACCGAACTCGACCGCCAAATTGGTGACGGTGACCACGGGACGAACATTACACGTGGTTTCACACAGGTTGAGAAAGCCCTCGCAGACTCCGAGTGGAACTCGTTGTGCGAAGGACTCACCTTGGTCGCTAAAGCACTGATGACTCATGTTGGCGGAGCCTCTGGTCCTCTGTACGGAACTGGTTTTCTTAGAGGCGGCCGCGCCCTTGCACAGCATCCGGATTGTCCAGCCAGTGAGGCAATCGCAGTCTTGTATGAGGCTATTGCCGAGGGAATTTCACAGCGCGGTAATGCAAGTGCTGGTGACAAAACTATGCTCGATGCGTGGCTTCCCGCAGCGCAAATCGCACGAGAATCGGCCTCTCAAGGAAAAGACGTCAACGAGGTACTGCAAGACGCTGCGCACGCCGCACAGCGTGGAGCTGCACTGACGGAAGGGATGAAGGCGCTCAAAGGACGTGCGTCTTATCTTGGAGAACGCTCAATCGGACACGTGGATCCGGGGGCTGTTTCTTCAGCAATCATCATCATGCAGGCAGCCTGTGCTGCCGCCGACGATTAGGACATAACAATGGCGTGTGTTGCATTCGTGATCATCTCGCACAGTCAGGAACTCGCTGAAGGCGTTGTTGAACTTGCCTCTCAAATGGCTCCGGACGTCCATTTCGAGATCGCTGCGGGGGAGGATACTGGTGGTTTAGGCACGTCTATGAACAAGGTCGAAGAAGCCCTTGATCGAGCGCTCGCGCGCATTCACAAACCCGGCAGCGACTCGTGCCGGCGTGGTGTTCTTCTTCTGACAGACTTGGGTTCTTCGACCATGGTCGCCCAGACCGTCCTTGAACTACGCGGGAATCCGAAAGATTGCATGTGTGTGACTGCCCCCTTGGTCGAAGGTACGGTCGCTGCTGCGGTTGCAGCTCACGGAGGCATTGGGCTTGCCCAAGTGGCGGTTGCTGCCTGTCAAAGCGCCATCGACTTGGCGGAGCGTGCCCGCACTGAAATTGCGCAAATCACGAGTGTCGTTCTGGAGCCATCTTCATCGTCACGAATTTTTGAAATTACCTCGCAGCAGATTCTTGAAGAAGAAATGACAGTCAGCGACCCTGCTGGCCTGCATGCCCGTCCTGCCGCGCTTCTTGTCCGAGCTCTTGCTCCAATTGACGCGCAGGTCTGGATCAATGATGTTGATGCTTCCTCTGTTTTGGAACTCATGTCTTTAGGGGTTCGCCAAGGCCAGCACATCCATGTCCGCGCACAGGGCCTCGAGCGTGAAGAAGCAATGCGATGCGTCCGGGAAATGCTCCAAGGACACGGAAGTTGATCGAAATTCTGCTGAATATCTTCAGGAAGCTTTAGGCTTAGATTCGTGCACCTTAAAACACTTTCACTGAGAGGATTCAAGTCCTTCGCAAGTGCAACGACTCTACGCCTAGAACCCGGGATCACCTGCGTGGTCGGTCCGAATGGTTCTGGAAAGTCCAATGTCGTCGACGCTTTAGCGTGGGTGATGGGTGAGCAAGGTGCAAAAACGCTTCGCGGCGCGAATATGGCCGACGTGATTTTTGCCGGAACCTCGGGCCGCGCGCCCTTGGGACGAGCACAGGTCGACTTAACCATTGACAACAGCGATGGTCTCCTTCCCATCGACTACTCCGAAGTCACTATCAGTCGCACTCTTTTCCGAGGCGGTGGCAGCGAATACGCAATTAATGGAACCCCGACCAGGCTCCTGGATATCCAAGAATTGCTCTCTGACACCGGTATGGGCCGCCAAATGCACGTCATTGTCGGGCAAGGGC
>USHU01000034.1 GCA_900554605.1 uncultured Actinomyces sp. | reverse complement strand
GATCAGGACGCCATCGAGCAGGAATGCGTGAGATTGAGCGGGGAAGAAGACTGCGTTGACGATCACCGCGGGGATCGCCATGTTTCGCACCACGGCCTCGGAAACGAAGAAGGAAGGGATCCACGGGGAAAGGGAAGCTGTGAGCGCGCCGATGATGACGCCCGCTCCGATTCCCCACCACGCGAGGGTGCGAAGCAGGGTGCGCAGTTGCGAGCGATCCCCCGAACCGATGGCGAAACCGACCAGAGTTTGCGAGGCGATAGCAAGGGAGTCGAGAAGGAAGAGCGGGATTTGCCAGGCGGACATGACGACTTGGTAGGCCGCGAGGCCGTTGACGCTGATCGCCGTCGCGCTCCAGATCGAGGTGAGGAAGGCCAGGCGAATTGCGACTGAGCGTGCAAGGAGAGGACCACCGACGCGCGCGGATTGGCGAATTCCCGTCAGTGACGGACGCAAAGAGACACCCGCAGCGCGTGCGGGGCGGGCGAGGATTGCGACCAAGCTGATGGCCATGATGGTTGAAACGATCGAGGTTCCAATTCCGCTGCCGACGATTCCCAGATTGATCCCATAGATGAGGAAAGCGTTGAGGCCGACGTTGAGGAGGGCACCGACTCCTGCGGCGATGAGTGGGGTAGTAGTGTCCTTCATTCCGCGCAAAACTCCGGTGGCGGCCATGGTGATCAGCGATGCCGCAAGCCCTGGCAGTGATGCGTGCAGGAATGACGAGGCGTAGGGCATGATTTCCTCGGCTGCTCCCAGTGCTCGCAAGAGGGGAGTGCCGATAAGTGCGAGAACCCCTGCGAGTGTGATGCCGATGATGGCGGCCAACCACGTGGCGTGGACGCCGAGCTCGCGTGCGCGGCGCTCGTTTCCGGCTCCCATTGCTTGAGCGGTTTCGGCGGTGGTCGAGTAGGCCAAGAAGATCGACATGCCGTAGACCGTGTTGATCACGATCATGGCAAGTGACATGCCGGCGATTTTTTCGGCGCCGAGGTGGCCAACCATTGCGGAGTCAATCGTGAGGAAAAGTGGCTGCGCAATTGTTGCGCCCAGGGTCGGGATCGCGAGGGAGAGGATTTGGCGTGTCAGGCTGGGCTGTTTGCTGTGAGTTTGTGCGGATTCATCGCGCTTAACTGGGGAAGCGCTGGAAATATCCTCGGATGCGTCAGTGAGTGCTGGTTTATCCACGGAAGTGGATTCATCTGTGGATAAAGCCTGTTCAGGACACTCTTTATCAGTTGATGCATCCTGATTGTGGATTGCAAGTTGTGACTCCGGTAAACCTTCAATCTGCGATTGAGACATGTCTTTTCGCTGATCGGCGCTATCCACTGATTGTCCCTCCACTTTTTATCCACAGACTGTGTACACATCTGTGGAAAGATCATACTCGGAAAATGGCGGCTTTCCGGGGAAAGCCTAAACTGAAGGCAAGCTGAGAATAGGCTTGTGAAAGACACTTCATCCACAGGGCATGTGGAAGACACGCGGCGCTATCCACAGAGTATCCACAATCCGTCCACATTCGTGTTGAACTTGAGAGTGGCAGTGGCGCTCGCTTGGCAGTAGGCTCGCGTGTACGCGCTTTGCGTTTAACCCCCATCCACATGCGCACAATCCGCCTGAGGAGAGCTTCACACATGGCATCGGAAGACTTCGATCGCACCCCACCTCAAGACATCGACGCAGAGATGTCCGTCTTGGGTTCCATGATGCTCTCCAAAGAAGCAATCACCGATGTCAGCGAAGAAATTCGTGGAAGTGACTACTACAAGCCTGCCCACGAAACCATTCACAACACGATCATCGACCTCATGGGCCGGGGCGAACCCGCGGACGCAGTGACGGTCGTTGGTGAACTTCAAAGGCAAGGGGATCTGTCCAGGGTCGGCGGGGCCTCGTACATCCACAGCCTGATCGCATCGGTTCCTACCGCAGCAAACGCGGGCTACTACGCGCGAATCGTGAAAGAGCGCGCGATCTTGCGTCGCCTCGTCACTGCGGGCACGCGAGTCGTCCAACTCGGTTACGCGGACGCTGGCGGCGATGTCGATGAAATCGTCGACAAAGCCCAGGCGGAGATCTTCGCCGTCGCAGAACGCCAAGCGCAAACCGACTATGTGTCGATGGCCGATATGTCCGAAAACATCCTCACCGAGCTCGAAAAGATCGAACTCAACCAGGGCAAGGTCGCCGGCGTCCCCACCGGATTCGTCGACCTTGATCGAATGACCGGTGGTCTGCGAGGCGGGCAGATGATCATTGTCGCGGCGCGTCCTGCAATGGGTAAGTCCACGCTGGCACTTGATTTTTGCCGCTCCGCCTCCATCAAGCACGACATCACGTCGGTGATCTTCTCGCTGGAAATGTCACAAAACGACATCGCCATGCGTATGCTCTCCGCCGAGTCCTCGGTCTTCATGAGCACGATGATGAAGGGCGAGATGACCGAACGCGATTGGCGCAAGGTTTCGGAAACGACCGGGAAAATCTCCGAAGCCCCGATCTTTGTCGACGATTCAGCGAATGTCACCATGACCGAGATTCGCTCGAAATGCTACCGACTCAAGCAGCAGCACAATCTGGGCTTGGTCGTCGTGGACTACCTCCAGCTCATGACAACGGGCAAGCAGGTCGAATCACGTCAGCAGGAAGTTTCTGTCCTGTCGCGAAACCTCAAGCTTCTGGCCAAAGACCTCGATGTCCCGGTCGTCGCTGTCGCGCAGCTGAACCGTGGTCCCGAAGCGCGAACCGATAAGAAGCCGATGATGAGCGACCTGCGTGAATCGGGTTCACTTGAGCAAGACGCAGACATCATCATCCTCTTGCACCGGCCCGAATACTACAATCCCGAGGAACGTCGGGGCGAAGCCGACATTATCTTGGCGAAGCACCGTAACGGTGAGACCGGAACAATTCGCGTCCTCTTCCAAGGACACATGGCGCGCTTTGCGAACTTCACCTCTCGCGAGGAACCCGCCTAATGTACGACCTCAATTCGATCACCCCCGCCCAAGCTCAAGACCCCACGATGCCGCCCGAACTCATGGCGCAACTCGCGGCCGAGCGCCCTGACCTTCGTCGGCATCTGCTGAAAAACCCCAGCCTGTATCCACAGTTGCGCCAGTGGATTCTTGACTCCTCTGGGGGAACGCTCGAACCGCAGATTCAGTACACCTCGAACATGCCGATTGGCCCGAGCGCTTCCGAAATGGGTATGCCCCCGGCCGCGGGGACACCGATCATCGATTACGGCGTCCAGGCAGCGCCAACAGCACCGCAGCAGCTTCAGCCGCCTCAGTCTGAACCTGCCCAAGCCACAGCGTCGCAGTACGCTCCAACGGCTATCCCCACCACGGCCTCGTCAGGTGAAGCCGTGGATTGGAGCTGGCGGGAAACGGTGAATAGCGGTCCACTCAGCGACCTCGAGGCCTTCGCAAACGGAACGCGCTCGCGAAAGCCTCGCGGGGAAAAGAGCGTGCGAAACCGCGTGATTGCGGGGATCGTGGTGGCGGTTATCGTCGCGGTGGGCGTCGTTATTGCTTGGCGCGTTGCATTCTGATCACGCCGTCGACACTGAGCAGAGCAAGAGCGACCCAGACAATTCCGGTCGCAATCCAGCGCGTCGGCTCCATGTACTCGTGGAAGATGCACACGCCAATAACCAGCTGGATGCTGGGGGAAATGTACTGAAGGAAGCCCAAGAGCCCCAGTGGGAGTCCCTGCGATGCCTTGGCGAATGTGATGAGCGGAATGACGGTCAGGATTCCCGCTCCGATGAGCATTGCCAGGTGAAGCTGCCAAGACATTGCACCATCACCGGCACGCTGAAGGGTATGGAATGACGTCGATTGGTGGGCAACAAGGTAGGCGTAATACATCCCTAAAATCGGGATGACGACCGCGGTTTCAATGGCCATTCCATCGAGGGGAGCAACCTTGAGTGCGACCTTCTTTTTCACCAGTGAGTACAGACCGAAGGACGCGGGAAGTGCGAGCGAAATCCACGGGAGCCGGCCGAGCCCGATGATGATGACCGCAACAGCGAGGACACCCAGGCCAAGAGCAACACCTTGAAGGCGCGAGATTCTCTCGTGGAGAACGACCATCCCCAGGGCGACCGTAAAGAGGGGATTGATGTAATAGCCGAGCGCGGCATCGGTCGTGTGGCCGATGAGGATCGCGTAAATATAGGTCGTCCAGTTGATGACAACCAAGAAACCTGCGGCGGCAAGTGGCGCCATGAGCGCGGGGGTTCGGATCACGCGCCACATTCTGGGCAGGGAGCGAGTCAGAGCCAGTGCAATCAAGCAGGCGATGAAGGCCCATAGCGCTCGGTGAACAATGATTTCCAGCGAGCCGGCCGGTTCAAGAAGGTGGAAGTACAGCGGGAAAAATCCCCACATGACGTGAGTGCCGATACCTAAGGCAAGATATTTTCCGAAGTGCTCGTTTCGTGTGGGATGTTCGCTGGCCATAGGTGCAGCGTAACGGTTTGAGTGTAGTGGTGCCCGGTGGCGTGTGTGATTTTTGTGTGAGCTACCCTGATGACATGTTCATACGCCCCGCCACTTCCGAGGATCTGGATTTCATCGAGTCTGCTTTTGACCATGCTCGGGAATTCATGCGGGCGAACGGTAACCCGACGCAGTGGCCCAGCGATTACCCCAACCGCAGTGATGCGCTCAGGGATATTGAACGAGGCGAGTGCTTCCTTGTTTGTGATGAACAGGGGCCTTTGGCGGTGTTTAGTTTCGCTCGCGGGCCGGAAGAGGAGTATTCCCAGATTGATGGGGCCTGGCACTTCGATGATGAGTATGGCGTGATCCATCGCCTTGCCAGCGTCCGAGGCCGCGGGGTCACTCGCGTGGTCATGGACTTTTGCGTGGGGCAAGTTCCGTATCTGCGCTGCGATACGCACCTTGATAATGCGCCGATGCGTCGAGCGCTGGAGGCTTATGGCTTTGAGCCATGCGGGATGATTGCGGTACGAGGCCAGTGCCCGCGAATTGCCTACGATGGGTTGTTTTCTCAAATATCGAAATAGTGTCGAGTAATTACTTGCTGAATCAGCGTTCTTCGTTAGGCTGGGGCTGACCTCAACGACGGCGAGGAGGTGTGGTGGTGTCTGATTCGCAGTCCACGCGTGGAGTACAGGGACGGCGCGTAAAGCGCTATTTGCGGTACGTGCTGCGTTTTGTAGGCGCAGTGGTGGGATTCCTATTCGCGATATGGGTGTTTATTGGAATTATCTCGTTCCCTTACATCGATATTCCCCCGCGTGGGGGTGGGAGTCTTCCTTTGGAGAAGCGCGTGTCGGTTGAGGCCTTTCAGCGTGATGTTGAGCCGCACATTCTTGCCGCACGAAATGAAATTTATAGTGGTTCTCAGTCTCTTCGTCCTGAGACTGAGAAGAGCAAAATTAGTCGTCTCTACGATGGATGGGAGCTGTCCAGTCAGAGAGTACGTGGGGGTACCCAATCCCCAGACCGCGTTGAAGAAATTCTCGGCCGGTATCTCGAACCCCTTGGGTATGTATCGATTGTGCATGATCAGGAGTCTCTGGTTTGGCGTGATGAAAAGAATGGAGGGCGTGTTGAAATCTTAATTAGGGATCAGTCATTGGCTTTTCAATATGACACCCAAGATCGTCCTTCTGATGGTTCTGTGCCTGATCCGCGGGTGTTGATTCCCAATGATTCTCGGGATATCGCCGGATACGTGAGTCCTAGTCTTCCCAGTATTTGGGATTTTGATAGGGACGCGCCTGAATTTCCAAAGACTGAGGGCAGTAAGTCGTTGGATGATCGTCAGTCGATTGAGGTATTTCAGCGTGATGTTGAGCCGGGGATTTTGAGTTTCAGAGACGAAGTTCTTGGTGACTCGCCGTATTATGTGGCTCCCAGCAGCCCTAGCGAGATGAAAACGGAGAAGAACCTTGCCCCTTCAGAGTTTTGGCTTGAAAGCCAGCGTGTTCAGTGTGGTCCGCGTGATGTGGGGCGGGTTATTGAGATGGGGAATGCTCATTTGAATCCACTGGGTTTTGTGTTGGTGTATGACTATGCCAGTCCGGTACCTGGGGTTGGCCACTACCTTGCGTGGGAAGATAAGAAGAATGGGGGGATTGTGACGGTTATTCTTCGCGAGAAGAACACGGAGTTTAGTTACAAGAGTGGGATTCGTCCTTCTGATGGTTCTGTGCCTGATCCTCGGGTGTTGATTCCCAACGACCACCGCGACCTACCAGACCCTGCCGCGTAGCCTCGGCCTCGGCTATTCCCTCATGCCGACGTGGATGGTGGGGATGAAGACCGGCATGGTCAAAGACGACAGGAGCTCCTCAAGGGCTCCACACAATACGCCTAAATCCTTGTAGCGCTGCGCTGTCGCACCTTCGTCGGGAAGCTGCGCGGGTAGGTAGAGCAAGATCTCGTAGTTCTCGTCCTCATAATTCGTAAACAACCCAGTCTCATCGAAGCCATTGCGCTGATAGAAAGCCAGTCGCCTCTCGCGCTGGTGAAAATTCTCGGCATCGCGAAGCATCGGTTCAATTTCCAGCGCAATCGCATGTTCGGGATAGTGCTCCTTGAGTTGGGACAGGATGCGCGAACCATACCCCTTGGAACGTGCGGAACGGTCCGTTGCCAGGAAGATGACAAAGAGTAAATCCTCAGAGTGAATCGTGAGGGTAATCCCGCAAAAACTCGACTCTTGAGCGGGATCAAAGTAAGCCAGAAAATCAATGGAACGACGCAGTGCGAAGGTGTTGAGCACCCATTCAGGCACGAGTTCAGAAGAGGGGAAAGCCTCGGTGAGTAGCGCGCGAACTTGAGGATAGAAGTGTGAAAAACGGCGGACGGGGAGAGTAATTAAATGGGAATCGCAAGAACTCACCCCTTAATAGTAGAAGAAGCCTCATAAAGATCTCATGACAAGTGTCATGTGAAACTTCGTAAAAACGACACTGTTGTCGATGTCCCTCACATGCTTGACTTAAAGCATGAACACGGACACTCAAACCACGACCCCAGTGATCCTTGCGAAAGACCTGGTGAAGACCTACGGGAATGTGCACGCACTCAAGGGCATGAACCTGCGCGTTGATTCCGGTGAAATCGTTGCTTTCCTAGGCCGAAATGGCGCCGGAAAAAGCACAACAATTGACATCATTCTTGGCCTTCAACAGGCAGATAGCGGAAGCGTGGAAGTTTTTGGCATGAGTGCCAAAGAAGCAATTCGCCGCGGCCTGATCGGTGTCGTTCTTCAATCGGGTTCGCTTCCTGGTGACTACAGCGTCGCAGAAATCCTCAAACTCTTCTCGCGCGTCTACAAGCGCACCCAGTCCATTGACCCCCTTGTCGAGGAAACCCACCTTGGTCACCTTCTTGGCTGCAAAATCCGCAAGCTCTCCGGTGGTGAGCAGAAACGCGTCCGCCTAGCAATGGCACTCATTCCTGACCCAGAACTCATCATTCTCGACGAACCGACCGCCGGAATGGACGTCACCATGCGCAAGGAGTTCTGGGATCTCATGAGCACCCAGGCCTCGAAAGGCAAGACGATCCTTTTCGCCACCCACTACCTGGCCGAGGCGCAGGACTACGCTCAGCGTACGGTTATCGTCAACGCCGGCCGAGTGAGTGCCGACGCCCCGACCGAAGAAATCCGCCGAGCGCACTCGTCGACGCGCCTTGCCTTCTCTATTCCTTCTTCCTCTCTTGAGGGTGTGCGCGCTGGATTGGCCGCGCGTGCGGCTGAGCTTGGGACAGTGTGGGAGCTTTCCGATATTGCCGAGGTTGATTCCCCCGATTCCGCCCCCGCTGCCTTGGGTGATGGGGACTTGGCTGCCGATCAGTGGCTACGCGTGGAGTTCCACACGACCTTCTCTGACGAGGCCGCTCGGCATATCGTTGCTATTCCCCAGGCATGCGAATTCGAGGTTGTTTTCTCAAGCCTCGAGGATGTCTTCGCCGAGCTCACTCAGTAGAACGCAGGGCACCAAGTCCTGTCTTTCACTTTGGCCACCTCGCACCTCTTTTCTAAGGATTCACAATGACGACTCACACTCACGCAGCAACAAACCCCTGGATCAGCCGCCGAGCCCTGAGCTCCTGGCAGGGCTTTGGGCTTCTCACCTGGAAGTCATTCCTGAAGCTGGTTCTCAATCCCGCCATGTTCGCCTTTGCGCTGATCCTTCCGATCTTCATGTACATGATGTTTGGAGCCGGACAGGAGTTCTCGAAAGAGTGGGCGATCAATGCGAATATCGGCGCAACGGTCTTGGTGTCAATGACCCTGTACGGCGTAATGATCGCTGCCGCATCGGCTGCAACCGTTGTCGCACTTGAGCGAACCTCTGGAATCTCCAGGCTTTTTGCACTGTCCCCCGTGGGTTCGGGCGCCTTCATTTTTTCCCGTTTGATCGCGGCGATCTCTATGAGCGCCCTGGTTATTGTCATTACCTATACATTCGGATACGCGACCGGAGCACGAATGACTCCCGAGGCCTGGGTTGAAAGTGGACTCATCACCTTGGCTGCATCGGTGATTTCCGCGGCCCTTGGTCTGGCACTGGCCTTCCTCATGCGCTCAGATACTGCCTTCGCAGTGATC
>USHU01000033.1 GCA_900554605.1 uncultured Actinomyces sp. | reverse complement strand
CACCGGTTCCGGTACCGCCACCTTCACCTGCGGTCACGAAGACCATGTCCGCGCCTTCAAGGGCCTCGGTAATTTCGTCAATGTGGTCTTCGGCTGCCTGCCGTCCCACTGCGGGGTCTGCACCAGCGCCGAGGCCGTGGGTAAGGTCACGACCAATGTCCAACTTCGTCTCTGCATCGGACATCAGCAAAGCTTGCGCGTCGGTATTCACAGCAATGAACTCAACGCCTTTCAAGCCAACTTCAATCATTCGATTGACGGCGTTAACACCGCCGCCACCAACTCCGACGACTTTGATAACCGCCAGATGATTCTGCGGTGCGACCATAACCCTGCCCTCTTTCTGCGCACCAACCTTAAACCTCAAGTGGAAGGTTGATGTTTGACCTGCGTGTAGACGGGAAGAAGGTAGGGGTAAGACCCCAATTCTTCAAGACAATTCGCGGGCGTGTCGCTTCTCCAATTTAAGAAGTGACAGGATGCACGGGCGAGGACACATCATAGTTCCGTGCCTGACGCTGCGAAATCAAAACCTGAGCCACTTTTGCTTTCAGATCATTCTCGCTAGCGACTCCCCAATTTAAGGTCCGCGAGTTCGACAATGTCATCGATACGGTCTGACCATCATGAGTGATCATCGTGATTTGAGAACGCAATTCGTCTCCCATTGCTGCCCAAATTGCAGCAACCTCACCGGCAGCGCGTGAGCGCTCGTCTCCATCAGGCAGCGTGGTCGGTGCCATTCCTTCGGGCATGGAAGGAGAGGTCGACAAGCTCACACCTTGATCGTCAACCAAGGACCAAGCGTTCCCCTCTTTTACCGCAAGAACCGCCTGACGCGGACGCACAGTAACCTTTAGGCCTCGTGGCCACGTGCGCTCAACCTGAGCCTCACGAACCAAACGCACCTGGCCAATAGCAGCACTCACTTTTGAGGTCGATAGGCGTGGGAGCGGAGTAGAAGCAAAAGGCTCAATCGCAGCTTGCACCTCAGAGGTTGTTGCACTATCTTCACCCAAGCCCTCAATCGAAACCTTGGACGTGTCCAGCGCGAAAAGTGGAGAGAAAAAGATCCCCCACACGAGCGCAGCAACCACTACGCATGCAGCAGATACCGTCGCAATCCGAGTGAGCACTAATCGACGCTGCGCTAACTGACGTTCTTTTCGGCGCTCGCCCAAGTCTGCAGTCGCGCTCTCATCACTCGAGCCTAAAACTGTCGCAGCATCCGACTGACCGATAGGACGGCGAAGAAGGTCACCACTGGTTGGACGAGCTGCTGCTTCGCGTCGCGAACGACGCAACTCACGATTGCGTTCACGCCTCGCCGTGCGCTCATCACGCGCTTCGCTCCCCCGACGAATCCGCGAAGCACGTGCGCCCGTTGAAAAATGAGCCTCACGCTCACTTCCACTTTCCTCACCCCGCATCGAGGCCGAAGCGGTGCGCGAGTTATCCTCCACCGAGGCCTGCGGGGCCTCGACCACCTCAGCTGCGCCTCGGCGATCGTCTTCGGGGGCGGATCCAGGAGCGCTCGCCGGTTCTTGAGGAGGAAAGGCGCGGCTGCGACGAGGACGAGGGGGTTGTTTCACTGAGCACTCCCAGCGCCGTCGTGTTCCCACTCATCGAGCACATCCTGATCGCATTGGGTAATCGATCCGGCACCCATGGTTAGGAGAATTCCCCCTTCACTAACCTCTCGAGCAGCCAAACGAGCGGCCTCATGCATGTCAGGGACGTAGCGTGCCTTCGGCAGGTGCGAAGTGATGAGAGTCGAGTCAACGCCCGGAACAGGGTCTTCACGTGCTCCGTAGATGTCACAGACATAGACGTGATCCGCATGAGAAAGTGCATCGGCAAAACGCTCCGCGAAAGACTGGGTCCGCGAATACAAGTGAGGCTGGAAAACAACGCTTACGTCCCCATTCCCAGCTGCACTGCGGGCTTGGGTAATGGCTGCTGCGACCTCCGTGGGGTGATGCGCATAGTCATCAAAGAGCCGACGTCCGCCGTTTTCCCCCTTGAATTCAAAACGACGAGAAGTCCCGCTGAAAGCAGTGAGCGAGGAAGCCATGAGATGCCCCTCGATACCCAAACGAACGCCAGCAATCCACGCGGCCACAGCATTCACAATGTTGTGCAGGCCCGGGACACGCAGGTTAATCTCGACCGTTTCTGCGTTCCACAAAACTTGAGCCGATGCGACGTGTCCATCGGTTGTCGCGTCTTTGATGACGACATCGCAGGGCGCACCAAGTTCAGGGCTTTCCTGTCCTTCACGCCCGTAGGTCACGGTATCAATACCGCGTCCTTTCGCGTAACGAGCAAGGCGAGCGCTCCCCGCGTCCTCACCGCAGCACACAAGTGTTCCGCCGTCACGAAGACACCCAACGAAGTCAACGAAAACTTGTTCAAAGGCCTCGCGACTTCCATAGCGGTCCAAGTGATCGGGCTCGACATTGGTAACGATTTCGATCCACGGCGTGTAGTTCAGGAAAGAGCCGTCGGATTCATCGGCCTCGGCAACGAAAATATCTCCACTGCCCAAGTGAGCTCCCGAACCAAGTTCAGGGATGACAGACCCAACCGCAATCGAAGGATCAGCGCCCGCCTGACGCAGGGCCATTGAGAGCATTCCCGAGGTCGTCGTTTTTCCATGAGCGCCTGCAACCGCAACGAAACGCATGCCGCTAGCGGCCAGAGCAAGAGCTTGAGATCGATGGATAACTCTCAGCCCTTTTTTGCGGGCATAAGCAAGTTCTGGATTTGTCTCTCGGACAGCGGTCGAAACGACAACAACGCTATCTTCGGGAACATGCGAAGCATCGTGGCCGACGAAAACCTTCACACCCACGCTGCGTAGGTGGTCCAAGACCGGTGAATCCTTTTGATCGGATCCCGAGACCTCAAGGCCTCGATCTTTCAAAAGCTCTGCGACCACTGACATTCCAGCGCCGCCGATACCGATCAGGTGGAAGCGATGTGAGGTACTCACTTTTCAGCCTTCTTCCCATGAAGAGTCGATTCGATCAGGTCGGCAAGTTTAAGCGCGCCATCGGGTTGAGCCAGAGCTCGCGATGCCTGCGCCATCTGCTGCAATTCTGTGCTTCCGAGCAGGGGGAAGATCTTCTCACGAACGTAGTTGGCATTCAGATCCGAGTCGGCCACGAGAAGAGCCCCACCATGAGCAACGTGGTCAGCGGCATTAAGCTTCTGCTCTCCATTACCGATAGGAAGCGGAACATATACGCACGGCAATCCCAGAGCGGTCATCTCGGCGACAGTGCCTGCTCCTGAACGGCAGACAACAAGGTCAGCGACAGCTAGCGCGTCCTCCATTGTTGAGAGGTAATCAATCACGTGCCAGCGTTGTGCAACGCCAGCTGCAGACACCGCCTGAGAAACTTCCTGATCCTTGCCCTTCCCAGTCAAGTGAAGCACTTGTACGTTTAGCGGAAGCTGCGCGGCCGCGGCAATCATCGCACGATTAACGTTGAGAGCGCCAAGAGATCCTCCGGTGATGAGGAGAGTCTCCATCTTCGGATCAATTCCCAACCTCGAGGCCGCCTGCTCGCGTGCAGCGAGGCGTCCTTCCTCACTGGAGCGAGTAGCGGCCAGCTCCTGGATGGCAGGGCGAAGCGGCAAGCCCGTCACTTCCGTAATTCCTTGCTTGGCAATCAGCGGTGTCGAGGGGAAAGTCAGGCCCAAAGCCGAGGCCCAGCGAGCTCCTACGCGATTAGCCAGACCCGGCCGCGCATTTTGCTCGTGGATGATGATCGGAATGCCCATTTTACGGGCGGCAAGATAAGCAGGCGTGGACACATATCCGCCAAAACCAACAAGTGCCTGTGCCCCCTGGAGGACCGAGCGACACTGAGCAATGGCTTGCTTCATGCGACGCGGCAATGAGAAGAACTGCAGGGAAGGCTTCCGGGGAAGAGGGACGCGTTCAATTGTCACAAGTTCGATGCCCGCTGTCGGAACAAGGGTCGTTTCCAAGCCCTGTTTCGTTCCAAGCGCGACAACCTCGTACCCGCGTGAACGCAGTTCAAGGGCCGTTGCGAGCAGGGGGTTCACATGCCCCGCTGTTCCACCGCCAGCAAGAACGATCTTCTCACTCATCGTGTTCCTTCCGTCGAGCGTTGACGTTTCTTTCCGGGATGACGACGCCGCGACGAGACGCGGGGGTCACGCAAACTCGAGAATTTCAGGCCCATTGTCATTCCTGCATTCTCGCGTGCGCAGGCAGCAACGACGGCAATCGCAGAGACCGTAAAGAGATATGAGGATCCGCCATATGAAACAAGGGGAAGAGGAACACCAATAACGGGCCCCATCCCTGTCACAGAAGCGATATTAATGAAGGCCTGGATCCCAATCCACGTCGCAACGCCACCGGTGATGATGGCGGCGAAGAATGAGTTCGTGGTGCGAATGAGCCGAAGCATTCCCCAAATCATCAGGCACAGGCACGTAATAACGGTGAGGGACCCCAAAAGGCCAAACTCTTCGCCGATAATCGCCAAGATAAAGTCTGTGTGCGCGGCCTGGAGGTAATTCCATTTCTCGCGCGATGCCCCCGGTCCAAGACCGGTTAGGCCGCCCGATCCCAATGCCCACAGCGCGTGGTCAATCTGTTCGGGAGCAGACAGGTTCCGTGCGGGACGATTCCACGGCATGACCGCAGCAATACGCTTCAAACGCGTTGGGTTTTGGAAGACAAGGAATACTCCCAAAGGAATCACAGCTGCTGCGATGGTGAGGAACCACCGCTTGGGCAATCCTGCAACCCACACTGCTCCGGCAGCTCCCGCTGCCATGACCATTGCGGTTCCCATGTCCTTGCCCAGCATGACGTCAACAAGAGCGAGAAATGCAGTGCCGCCCACCGTGACCGCCATTTGCTTCCAGTCTTGGCGCCTTGCGCCTTCTCGAGTCAGCACCCTTCCAAGGGCGATGATCAGAGCAAGCTTGAGGAACTCAGATGGCTGGAAGGTTCCCAGCCCTGGGAGAGACACCCAGTTGGTATTGCCGCCTTGAGAAGCAGCCAAAGGAGTCAAGACGAGGCCTTGAAAACCGAGTGCGATCAGGAAAACCAGAGGTGCCGCTCGGTACCACAGCGATGAGGGAATACGTTGAATGATGATCGCTGCGACTAAGAATGAGATTCCGGTAATTGCGAGCTGACGAGCGAAGGTACTGTATGGGCTACCACCTTGGGAGATCGTCGTAACTGCTGATGCAGAAAAGCCCATGACCAAGCCGAATAGCGTCAAAATCAGTGCAGGTAGAGCAATGAGATAGTAGGTCGCTACAGGCGAGTAGACCTTATCTTCCTCATTTCGCCGTGCAAATTCGAAGCGAGGAATATGGAGACGCTCAAGAAGAGAGGTCATTGGGCAGCCCAATTAGCTTCAAGGCGCGCGACCGCCTCGCGGAAAATCTCCCCGCGCTGGGCGTAAGAGCGGAATTGATCCCACGACGCACAGGCCGGTGCAAGCACAACAGTATCTCCGGGGCGCGAGAGGGCAACGGCCTCATTCACAACGGAGAACATCCAGTCTTCGTGTCCATCAACTTCAACGAAGGGAACTGTCGGCGCATATTGCGCGAGCGCACGAAGGATCGCACTGCGGTCTTCCCCAATGACAACGACTCCGCGCAGTTGAGGAGCAATTTTTGCGACAAGGTCGCCAAATTCTTGGCCCTTTGTATCTCCCCCGGCAATCCAGATAGCTGTTCCTGGAGTAATTCCACGCAGAGAAGCCGCAGCGGCATGAGCATTTGTTGCCTTGGAATCATCAATCCACGTAACGTCCGCGGCGTGAGAGATCACCGCACGTCGGTGATCAGCAGGATGGAAGTCACGAAGCCCCTGAGCAACTGCCTCCGGATTCACTCCATAAGCGCGAGCGAGGCCAGCGGCGGCAGTGGCATCCATGCGCGCGGCATCTGTTACCCCATCGTGGTATGCAATACGCAGGTCATCAACTTCGGCGAGGAATTGCGCCTGCATATGGCGCCTTTCCACGAAAGCTCGTTCCACCAGCGCATCTTCAACCCATCCCACTTGAGAAATCGACGGAATCCCAAGGGTCAGACCGATAGCGCGAGCACCTTCAATGACGTCTGCCTCGGCGACCATGTGCTCGATCTCGATATCAGAAGAGGGATAGAAGCAAGCTACTTGCGTTGCGTGGTAGACCTTTGCTTTGTCCGCTGCATAGGCTTCCGCACTACCGTGCCAATCAAGGTGATCAGCGTCAACATTGAGGCACACCGAAGCCAAAGGAGAAACCGTAGAAACCGTGTGCAACTGGAAGGAGGAAAGCTCGACGGCGAAAACCTCCGCATCGGTATCAACGGCCTCGCAAATCGGCAAACCAATGTTGCCAACTTCAGCGACTCGAGCTCCGGAGGCACGCAAAATAGAACCCAGCATGCCAACGGTCGTGGTCTTGCCATTCGTCCCAGTCACGCACAGCCAGGGCCGTCCCGCATGAGAAGAATCTTCTTGTAGACGCCACGCAAGTTCAACTTCGCCGATGACAGGGATGCCAGCATCTTGAGAAGCAGAAAAAATCGGGTGGTGTGCGGGAATTCCAGGAGAAACAACGATGCAATCAGGGTTCCATGCAATTGCCTCGCATGAGAGGGCATGAGCATCCGCGTTGTAGACGACCTCAACATCAGTCAGCTCGTCTGGCTGAGCGGGAGTTAGCGCTTCACCGTGAGAAGAGGTATCAGGGCTACGCCCGTCAAACGCACGCAGCTGCGCACCACGCGCAAGCAGCGCGCGAGCAGATGCCTTTCCTGATACTCCCCACCCAAGGATTGCGAAACGGCCCTGCCAATTCACAGTCGAGACACCCATTCTGCATAGAACAAACCGGCACCCATCACCGCGAAGAGCGCGGCAATGAGCCAGAAACGAATAACGATCGTGATTTCTTTCCAGCCCTTGAGCTCAAAGTGATGATGCAAAGGAGCCATACGGAAGACTCGTTTGTGGGTCATCTTGAAGACGCTGATCTGGATCACGTCGGAGAGCGTTGTCAGAACGTAGAGACCGCCGATCAGTACGGCAAGGAACTCTGTGTCGGTCAGAATCGACACTCCGGCGAGCGCCGCACCAATTGCTTGCGAGCCGGTATCTCCCATGAAGATTTGAGCAGGAGATGCATTCCACCACAGGAACCCAGCAAGAGCACCAACCAAAGATGTGCAGAAAATTGCGAGGGAAAGAGGATCACGTGTGGTGTAGCAAGCGGAGATATTGACCGTATCGCCCCAACAGGATTGGAGCAGCTGGAAATAAGAGATGAAGGTGTAGGAGACGAAAACAAAGATACCCGCACCAGCAGCAAGGCCGTCCAAGCCGTCTGTCAGGTTCACTGCATTCGACCATGCGGCGACGATGAAATTCACCCAGATGACAATGAGAACCACGGCAGCGAGAATTCCCCATTGCGTGAAGGTCAATCCCAGGGGGCGCGTCATTGAGATATCGAAGATTCCAGGAGTACGACCATGGACATTCGGCCTGACCACGATTCCCCACGTGAAGAGTGAGGCAATAGCAACCTGACCAACGATCTTTGCCCATGCATGCAGCCCCAGAGAGCGCTGGTGCATGATCTTGAGGGCGTCATCAAGAAGGCCGATGAATCCGATACCAACAAAGAGGAAAACAAGAAGCCAGCCTGACCAAGAAGGCGAATGGCCATTAATCAGGTTTCCAGCCAGCCAGGCAATGACCGTCGCCAGGATAATAACCAGGCCACCCATTGTGGGTGTCCCGCGCTTTGTCATGTGCGCGGTCGGCCCGTCTTGGCGAATAAACTGCCCGTATTGGTGCCGGATCAGGTAATGGATCAGGACCGGGGTGAGGGAAATCGAAAGGACTAAAGCAACTGCAAAGGCAATAATGAGCCCAATCATAAAGTGCCCTCCTCCACTAGGCGATCGGCAACTTTCCATGCACCGGAGCCGTTGGATCCCTTAATGAACACGACGGCATTATCTTCCAGTATGCCGCGCAGAGCGTCGATTACCTCGTCAACATTCCGGAAGCGACGATGTGTGTCGTCCTCGCCTCGCTCACTGAAGTAGAACTGAGATTCATCGCCGAGAGCAAGCACGCAGCGCGCACCCGCACCTTCAAAGAACCGCGCAACTTCGCGATGCGTTTCTTCCGAGGCCTCGCCAAGTTCAAGAATTCCACCGGCGACAATGATCAGGGGGCGCCTTGCTGCCAGATCGGCAGCAGCACGGCATCCTGCTCGGAAGGAATCCAAGTTCGCGTTGTAGGAATCGTCGATGAGAGTGATGTGCTGACCGTCAAGCTCGAGTTCGTGAATGCTCATGCGATGAGGACTCGACGCCCCTTGGCCATTAACAGCCGCGCAAGCCTTTTCCGGCGCGATTCCCAAAACCCACGCGCCTGCGATTGCCGCGCAAGCATTTGAGACGTGATGGATACCGACCAAACCAAGATGCATTGGGAAAGTGAGACCGTCTAAATGAAGATTAAAAACAGCCCTCCCCTGCTCATCAAGGTGAAGGTCTTCAGCCCAGACCTCGGCCTCCGTATTTCCGGCGGCAGAGAAGGTGACGATACGTCCCGGTGCCTGTGGAGCCATCTCCATCACAT
>USHU01000032.1 GCA_900554605.1 uncultured Actinomyces sp. | reverse complement strand
CTGGTGTTTGCCCCTGTGTACGCACCTTGAAGACGCAACTTCTTGCGCCCTCGATGCTTGGGCGCAGGGTAAGGATCCTTTCGTTATTTCTTCCACTGACGAGGCCGCAGATCAGGAGCGCAGTCGGCGTTCCTCCCGGGTGGCTTCGGTTCGCCGGCTCCTGGATGCGGTCGCTGGCGCAATGAAGGTGTCGAAAGCTGCCCGTTAGAGTTCAAACTGCACGCAGTTGCAGGTGGAGCAGGTCATACTAAGCACATGCGTATTCTTCACACCTCAGACTGGCATTTTGGCCGTAATCTCCACGGCCAAGATTTGGGTGATTCTCGCGCCGCATTTTGTCACTGGCTTCTTGACGCAGTCAGGAAACATGAGATCGACCTAGTCCTTGTCTCTGGCGATGTTTACGATCGTGCGATCCCCGCGGTTTCTCAACTCAATGAAGTGATGGACCTTCTCCGCGATCTTTCTTCAGTCACACAGGTCCTATTGACTCCCGGAAATCATGATTCAGCAGATCGTCTCGGTGTCTATTCGCAGTTTTTACGTGGCGAGGTTCAAGTCTGCGCAAGTGTGGAAGAGGTTGGTAAGGCTCGCGAATACGCAGGTAAAAACGATGATCCGGGTGTATTGGTCTACCCCATCCCCTACCTTGAGCCGGACTTGGTTCGGACAGAGCTATCCGATGATAACGAAGCCCTCGAACGCACCCATCAGGCAGTGATGGATGCTGCGCTTCGTCGCATTGGAAATGATCTATTGGCTCGGCGAACTTGCGGCGATATGCGTCCGGCAATCGTGATGGCTCACGCTTTCATCGTGGGAGCAGCTCCCTCCGATTCCGAACGCAATATTGAAGTAGGCGGAGTCGCTTCCGTCTCGGCCCAGACTTTCGAAACTTTCGGCGGAGCAAAAGTACTGCCTGAACCGGGCCTGAGTTATGTTGCCCTCGGGCACCTGCATCGTCCCCAAGAAGTTTTAGCTTCCCACGTCCCTATGCGTTATTCCGGTTCTCCTATCGCTTACTCTTTCTCGGAAGCGCCCGGAGATAAGAGCGCGGTCGTGATTGACACACTCGGCGTAGACGGGAACAAAGCCGTGGACGTTTCTCTCATCGATATTCCCACCGCGCACCCTCTTGTTGTTTTGCGAGGCTCGATGGAGTCTTTACTCCAGGGCGCAAAGAAAACTCCGCCGCAGGCATATGTCTCCCTGACGGTAACGGATGATTCACGGCCTCAGGAAATGGTCGCCCGTCTTCGTGCTGTTTATCCTCATGCACTCTCTATCCTTCATTCCCCCGCGCATGTTTCTCCTCTACGGGCACCGCGTATCCAACTCGAAACAGTGGATATGAACGCAACCCTTGCCGAATTCTTCCAGCAAGCAGGAGGAGAGGCTCTGACGCAGCGCGAACGGACAATTGTTGGTGACGTACTCGATGCAGTGAAAGGCCAACGGCAATGAAACTTTTAACCTTGGAATTGTCTGGTATCGGTCCTTTTGCACAGCGCCAATACATCGATTTTGAGCGTTTCACTGATTCGGGTCTTTTCCTTCTTCGAGGATCAACCGGCTCGGGGAAGACCACTTTGATCGATGCGATTGTTTTCGCGCTCTATGGGGATGTGGCAAGTGGCAGCGAGGGGGCAAAAAACCGTTTGCGTTCTTCATATTGCGGCCCCAATGATCCGTCTTTCGTCACCCTTGTCTTTGAAGTGTCCTCGGGTATCTACCGAGTTCGCAGAACACCAAAGTATGTAAAAGAAGGACGGAGCACCCCGGTCAATCCGACTCTGATTCTTGAGCGCGTCGTACGCAATTCGGATGATCCATCAGGTTTTTCAACGGTTGAGCCCTTGAGTCGCTCGATCATAGATGCTCAATCGATGATGACCACCTTCATCGGACTCACGAAAGACCAATTCCTCCAAACCGTCGTTCTACCTCAGGGGCAATTTGCTCGTTTTTTGACGGCGAAATCCATCGAACGCGAAGAGATCCTTCGTGATATTTTCGGAACTCAGTTTTTCCAGAGCCTCCAAGATGCCTTCCGTGAACAGGCGAAAGACGCACATGATTCAATCGTTCAGGCTAGGCAACAGGCACGTTCCTCATTGGATTCTTTGCTCGATGATGTCTCTCATTCTCATCTTGGCCAAGAGTGGGCATGTACACTTCGCACTCTTGCGGATTCTCTTGACACTTTCACGCCAGGCTCATCTCTCAATACGGAGTTTTCTGATTTTCGCCTTCGCTTAGATGCTCAGCTTGAAGAGGATGCGCAACAGGCAAACGCTGCCCGTCTCTCACAAAAAGAGAGGTCTCGCCAGCTGAGTGCGGAACTAACGAAGGCACGCGACCTCAATGAGCGTCTCACTGAACGCGCACAGCTTCTTGACCACCATGATCAGTTGCTTGAGCGCGCTCAGGACATTGATGCTGTGCGCAGTAGCGTCGCAGAGCTTCATCTTCTCCAGCCACTCGAACTCCCGCTACGTCAACATGATTCAGCTCGTGATGCACGTGAGCGGGCCTTCTACGCGCTCTCTGAGTGCTTTGCGCCCCTGCAGGTCACCCCTGAGAATCTTCAGCTTGATGAGCTCCATACTCTTCTTGATGAACGTGAGCGTAATCTCCAGGAGCAACGCGAGTCCTTGGCACACGCGTTGCAGGCGCAGGCTCAACTGACGAGCTTCCGTGGTGAGCAGAAAGAGTGCATGACTCAGTACGAACAATGCGCAAAGACTGTGGAGGACGCTGATTTCCAGATCCAATCGGTGCAGATGCAAGGTGCGCAGCTCCGCGACAAACTAGAGGCTGCACGCACGGCGGCTTCCGTACTTCACGATGTTGAAGCCAGCTGTCATCAGCTTTCCACGCGCCTTGAGGCTGCGGAACGGGTAGATCATCTCCGCGAGCAGCTCGTTCATCTTGAAAGCGATATTCAGGAAGCGACACGCCTTGCCCGCACGTGCGGAGAGCGATCACATGCCGCGCGAGACCTATGGCTTCGTGAAACCGCAGCTTCGCTTGCGTCTACCCTGCGAGAAGAAGATGCGTGCCCCGTCTGTGGCTCTACGACCCATCCCCAGCCCGCTCGTTTCGAGGGGGAAGAAAGCATGAGTCGTGAGCAACTTGAGGCTCTCGAGAAGGCCACAACGGCTGCTGACAAGCGTCTCCACGAACTTACTACTCAGCACTCGAGCTGCTCGGCTCAGATTGCAACGCTGGATGAACAAGCTCAAGGTGATAGCGCTTCTGTGAAAGCCCAGCTCAACGAGCTCACGACCCAAATCGCGGATCTACGTTCACTCGCAGATTCGCAGCAGTCCATTCAAGAATCCCTTGCCGAATGCGAGGAAAGCGAAAAGAACCTGATCGCCACCAAGGCCTCACAAACGCAGAGACTCTCTCATCTGCGCCAAGAAAACACGGATCTTCTCTTGCGTATCGATGAAGAGACAAGCGTGTTTACTCAGCTCATGCAGGGTCACACATCACTCGAAGAGTGGACTTCTTCCCTCGAAGACAGTACTCAGGCACATCAGCGTTCCCGTGAAGCGCTTCAACGCTATCAGCAAGCAGAACAACGCCTAAGGGAAACTCAAGACTTCCTACTAGAAGCCCTCGAAGGTGCAGGGCTGAGTCCGGATTCCAGCGGTATCGAGCTCTTGCGAAGTAAACTCCCCCTTCTATCCGATCTCAGCGCCAAGGTCGCAATCATTCAGGAGTACGATCAGGATCTATTTGCGACCCGACAAGCCCTTGAATCCGAGCGATTGCAGGGGCTTGAAGGACAATCTCCGCTTGATTGCCAGGCTATTGCCTCCTCACTCGAGGACGCAGAAAATGCTCTCCTTGCTGCAACAGATCACGTCGCCTCGATTCAGGCACATCGTCAGGGAATCCAACGTTCACTGAGCAATGTCGAAAATGCTCTTTCAGCTTTGACTTCTGCCCTTGAGAGCGGATACCCCAAGCAACGCCTCGCAGAACTAGCAAGTGGAACGGGCCCCAGCCTTCACCAGGTTCCCTTAAGTTCGTGGATTCTCATGTCTCGTTTTGAAGAGCTCATCGCCGCAGCAAATCCACGCCTAGCCGAAATATCTCATGGGCGATATGAACTCCGCCGAAGCGATACAGACGCGACCCGTTCGCGTAAGAATGGCCTCGGGCTGTCTATCCTCGATCATGAGTCTGAAGAAGAACGAAATCCCTCCACGCTCTCGGGTGGTGAAACTTTCTATGTCTCTCTTGCCCTTGCATTGGGACTTGCAGATGTCGTCATGGCTGAAAGCGGCGGAATTACTCTGTCAAGCATGTTCATCGACGAGGGATTCGGTTCCCTGGACTTGGACACCCTCGACATCGTCATGTCCCAGCTTCTTGCGCTTCGCGAAAGCGATCGTTGCATCGGCGTGATCAGTCATGTCGACGAAATGGCCAGACAGATTCCTGACCAGATCGAAGTGAGGTGGCGTGAAGGTGAAGGCTCGACGCTTTCAATCCGAGCTTCCTAGCCGCGCATAGCTCAGACCCTTAGCCGCGATAACAGCTCAGTCACGCCCTCTCGTTCATCGACTCCAGCACGCGTAGCAGCAGTTCGCGTTCTTCGGGCGCGTACCACTCCAGGCTCTCTTCCCACAGCTGCGCGACGGCCTCGTCGGCGTCATCTTGTGTCTGAGCACGAAGAACCTTCCGCACAGCAGGAGCAGCATCTGGAGGATCAATGAAGTAGGCGGCAATCGAGTCGCTATCGGGCGTGCACGGGGAGGTTTGAGCGACATCGCCATCGTACTCTTCCCAAGAAAGCCCCTCGATGTCAGCAGCAATAATGCATCTGCTGGAACTACCCGATTCTTCATCTCGCAGAAGGGCAAGTGAGTCTAGCGCGGCAAGTGTACGCGCATCGTCTTCAGCAACCTCTAAATCTTCGCCGTGCAAACCAGCGTCGGGACGGACGCAATAGGCATTGCGGGGAGGAAAGTTTCCCTGGGCCAGTTCGCTTCCCAGGAAGGGGTAATAGATGCGCATAGCACCAGTGTATGCACAATTTTGCGCCATGTCCCTTATGCCGCTTCCTCTGCACTCCGTACACAGTCAGAAACCAACTAGCACGGACTAAAACAAACTGAATAAAAGCAAATTGACTTGAATGACATAAGGAGAATTTAATACACCTACATCAACCGTAATGCACGGCGCCTAATCGCTTTCGATCTGCACAAATAGGTCAAAACTAAGCGCTTCTCCCCCTGCAAATTCGCCAGAAAAAATGGCAAAATAGAACCCATGAATCAACGATTCCTCACTCTCGCCGAGGTCGCCGAGACACTCAACATCACGCTTTCCGCGGCGCGCTCGCTGGTCAATTCCGGCGAGCTACCGGCCATTCAATTGGGAGGAAAGCGCATGTGGCGTGTTGAAGAATCCGTCCTCGAAGAGTTTATCCAAGAACAATATGCAGAATCTCGTGCGCGCCTAAGCCACAGCGCCTAGAGTCCTTCTCTTAATTCCAACAAACGGGCAGAAACAAGAGTTTCTGCCCGTCTTCTTATGTGTGTTTACTTAAGCATCGCGCGATTGTAGAACATGAGAGCAAGCGAGTACCGGCAATCCACAACACTATTTCTGAAAGTTTTCCCAACACTCTCTGCACGTTTTCTCAATTTTAATCGATACTTATGCAGCAAAAATGAATGTTCTACCACTGCAAGACGTTCACTCGTGCTACTCAAGAACCGCGAGCAGCCCACATAAAGCAGACATATTTTCCATACTTCACACATTCAGTTGGCTTTTCAATCTGCCTCCATGAGGGGCGAAAAGTCGATTGACACATGGCCTTCATGCGAGAAGACTCCAAATTAACGCCTCAATGACGAAGCGTCCCCCATCCCCACACGATATTCGAGGAGCATTTCCATGACACGAAGTTCGCGAGTATTCGTCCCCCCAGCCGATCATATTTTCCGTATCAGTTGGGATCTCAGCCGAGATACAACGCACAGCGTCCAAGAGAATATGAAAACCTACATGAGCACAGAAAGCCCCTTACTTCCCAGGAGGCCAGAGATCACAAATCTATGCCAGTGGTCGATCGGTTTGGCGTGAGGAATTATGGAAGTTCTTTTACACATTCGCCCGCATCAGCAACTCCAACGATGGTTGATACCGCCACTGTACAAACGCCTCGTGACGATCGTCGAGAGGGATCGACGCGCCTTTCGACGAGAAGCATGCCATCCCGTGCAGTGGCATATTAGCCAGACCTCGCACACAGTTGTCGAATCATGTGTGATCGTCGCACAAGGAGAAGGTCGCCATGTTGTTTCCATGCGCCTCCAGACTTTCAAAAATCGATGGATCGTCACCGCCTTGGATGTCCTTTAGGAGTAGCAGATAAAACAGGGGCGGCGTGCGCCTAATGGTGCACGCCGCCATCAAAAGGCCGGTTGCAGCGATAAATCAGCGCTTCTTGCGCTTCTTCGCTGCGCGACGCTGAGCGCGATTGGCTCCCTCAGAGGAAGTTGTCCCTTCCTCTTCCTCAGCGGAAGAGTAGCTCAGGCGAGTCGAACTCTTTTCTTGGCCGACGTCTCCCATAACAGAAGCTGAACGTTCAATGGCTCGCTCTTCAGTTTCCGCGGCCTTACGACGGGCTTCTTCACTGAGCTCGGCTTCAGCACTGTCGCCTTCCTGAACAGCTTCCTCTGTGGCGGCACGCTCACGAGCCTGTTCATAGGCAAGCTGGAACTGATGCGCATAGGAGAAGACCTGCTGGACGGATTCCTCACGAATGCGGTCCATCATTGCGTTAAACATCTGCGCGCCCTCGTCCTTGTATTCAACAAGAGGATCACGCTGACCCATTGCACGAAGACCGATACCCTCCTTGAGGTAATCCATCTCGTAGAGGTGCTCGCGCCACAAACGATCAACCGTTGCAATCACCACGCGACGCTCAAGCGTACGCATGGGTTCATCGCCCAATTGTTGAATTGCCAGCGGATTTTGATTGAGCTGATCTTCGGCTTCTTCGTACTGCGTGTGAATATCGCCCAGAACCTCGCGCATAAGGTCCTCGCGCGTCAGCGAGCCAACGCCGCCGTATTGCTCTGCAACCTCTTCGGCGGTGACCGATGGCGGGTAGTATCCGCGCAGGGTATCCCACAGTTCCTTCAGGTTCCATTCACGAGGCGATAGACCGTTGGTCTTCTCCGCAATGATTCCGGAAACCAAAGACTCCATGAAGCCCTTCATCTGGGGCTTCAAGTCTTCGCCTTCCAGAACGCGGCGACGTTCAGCGTAGATGAGTTCACGCTGATCAGTCATCACATCGTCGTACTTCAAGACGTTCTTACGAATTTCGTAGTTTCGTGCCTCAACTTGGTGTTGAGCGGAGGCGATTGAACGCGTCACCACACGGTTTTCCAGCGGCATGTCTTCGGGGTATGCGCCCGAGGCCATGATGCGCTGCGCCAAACCTGAGGAGAAGAGACGCATGAGGTCGTCTTGCATCGACAGGTAGAAGCGCGACTCACCGGGATCGCCCTGACGACCACTACGGCCTCGCAGCTGGTTATCGATACGACGGGACTCGTGGCGCTCGGAACCCAGGACGTACAAGCCACCGAGCTCGCGAACTTCTTCGCGTTCAGCCTCAACTGCGGCCTCGGCCTCGGCAAGCGCTTCAGGCCACGCGCGGCGGTACTCTTCTGCGTCCGTCTTCGGGTCAAGACCTTGAGCTGCCAAGTTAGCCTGGGCGAGGAACTCAGAGTTACCACCCAGCATGATGTCGGTACCACGACCAGCCATATTCGTCGCAACGGTCACAGCGCCCTTTCGGCCTGCCATCGCAACAATCTGAGCTTCGCGAGCGTGCTGCTTCGCATTCAAGACCTGGTGAGGAATCTTGCGTTCCTTGAGCATCTTCGACAAGAGCTCGGACTTTTGAACCGATGCGGTACCAACCAAGACAGGCTGGCCAGCCGCGTGCCGTTCTTCAATGTCATCGATGATTGCACGGAACTTACCGGCCTCGGTCGGGTAGACCAAGTCGGGCTGGTCCTTTCGAATCATCGGACGGTTCGTCGGAATGGGGATGACACCGATCTTGTAGGTCGATGCGAATTCCGCAGCCTCGGTTTCGGCGGTACCGGTCATGCCCGAACGCGAGCCTTCGGGGTAGAGGCGGAAGTAGTTCTGAAGGGTAATGGTCGCCAGGGTCTGATTTTCAGCCTGGATCTGCACCCCTTCCTTCGCCTCGATTGCCTGGTGCATTCCGTCGTTGTAGCGACGACCCGGAAGAACGCGCCCGGTGTGCTCGTCAACGATCAGGACCTCTCCCCCGTCGACGATGTAATCGCGATCGCGATGGAAGAGTTCCTTAGCGCGGATTGCATTGTTCAAGAAACCAATAAGCGGGGTGTTTGCGGCCTCGTAAAGGTTTTCAACGCCAAGTTGATCTTCAACCTTATCGATGCCGGGTTCCAGAACGCCGATAGTCTTCTTCTTTTCGTCGACCTCATAGTCCTCATCGCGCACCAGGATATTGGCGATGCGCGCGAACTCGGTGTACCAGCGGTTCACATCACCCGAGGCCGGGCCAGAAATGATCAAGGGGGTACGCGCCTCGTCGATCAAAATCGAGTCGA
>USHU01000031.1 GCA_900554605.1 uncultured Actinomyces sp. | reverse complement strand
GGCGCGATGACGAAGGGAATTTCCATCGCGATGGCGAGGTGACACCTCATGAATTCTATGAGGCACACGTGGGCGTTGACCTGAGCGACTACATCTGCTTGGTCGATGACCCGCGTCCCGAAAACCCGAAGGGCTCGATGGAAACCGTTGAGCACTTGGGCAATGTCGTGGGCGGCCGTCCGATTCGTTACCTCAACGCTCCCATCGATGCGATCAAGCGCATCGCCGCCGAGCAGATCGTTGCAGGTGAACCCGTCTGGTTCGGTGCCGATGTCTCGCAGCCTTATGACCGTGGTCTTGGCTTCTTCGTCACGGGAATCCACGACTACGATCGCCTGTTCGGAGTTGATTTCTCCTCGAGCAAGCTTGAGCGCGTGCGTTCGGGAGAATCCGCAATGGATCACGCAATGCTCTTCACCGGCGTTGACCTTGACGAGGCCGGTACGCCTCGTGCGTGGAGGGTTGAGAATTCCTGGGGTGAGGAGCCGGGTGACTCGGGCTTCTTCACGATGGATGACCAGTGGTTCACGGACAATGTGTTTGAGGTCGTCGTTCGTAAGAGCGCCTTGCCTGCAGAGCTGGCAGCAAGTCTGGACAAGGATCCGATCGTATTGCCCGCATGGGATCCCATGGGAACCCTCGCCTAAGGTTCATCTCAAGGAGACGTGATGATTCGCCCTCGCCTTCTGGTCAGTGCCTTGACCGATCACCGTCCAACGTGTCGTGAGCAATCGCTGCTTGAAGCTCTTCAGGGAAGCGTTCTTTCCCAAGCGATTAGCTCGTGGGATGTTCACCTTCATATCGCCGATAGCGATCCTCGGCCTGTGTCCGAGGTTGTGGAGGGGATCGATGCGGTGATTCTCCTCGGTGGCCCCGATGTCCATCCTGAGTTCTACGGCATGGAAACCGGTTATCCCCGTGAAGGTCAGCACTGGCCAGATGGCGACCGCAGGCAAATCGAATTGGTTCTGCAGTGCCGGGAGCGCCAGCTTCCTCTTCTCGGTATCTGCAGGGGACACCAAGTCATCAATGTCGCTTACGGTGGAACGCTCATTCAAGATATGGAGGGACATGAAAGTCCGACGCTCCTGGATGACCACCGTTTTACTCGTCATCAGGTCATTGTCGAAGACGAGTCTTCTTTGGCCCGAGCGGGTTTTGGTCATGAGCTTACGGTGAGTTCTGCTCACCACCAGGCGATCGACCGCCTGGCCACGGGACTGCGCTCGATTGCGAGCAGCCCCGATGGCACGATCGAGGCCGTGGAAGACCCGAATGCTCCCATTGTGGGTGTCCAGTGGCATCCCGAAGACCCACGTTCAGACCGCTATTCTTTTGAACTGCTCTTAGGAATGCTGAGGGAAGGACTTCATTCATGAACCGCGATCACGGTGCTTTCCAAGCTGATGGGCGAAGCAATTGGGAACGCATGATCGCAGGGGACTGGTATATCGGTGATGATCCGAAGATGTCTGAGGTCAACAGACGCGCTCAACGTCTTCTTAAACTCTATGAAGCCGCCTTGCCAGAAGATCCCGACATTGCGCACTATCTGCTTGAGCAAATCTTGGGCAGTGTAGGACATCGAGTGACGATTCGTCCGCCCTTCCGCGTCGATTATGGAATCAACATTCATATCGGTGAAGGAGTCTGGGCGAATTACGGGTTAACTGCACTTGATGTCGCGGAGATTCGCATCGGTAATGATGTCCTCATTGGCCCGAATTGTCAGCTGCTCACACCAATTCACCCATTCGAACATGGTCCGCGTCGCGAGGGATGGGAGAGTGCCGAACCCATCATCATCGAAGACAATGTGTGGTTGGCCAGCGGTGTGACGGTATGTCAAGGCGTCACAATTGGCCATGACAGTGTTATTGGAGCTGGTGCAGTTGTGACGCGTTCGATTCCGCCCCGCAGCCTTGCCGTGGGCAATCCAGCGCGTGTTATCCGTGAACTGCGAGAAGACGAAGACCGCCAGTCAGCCCTCGAAACCTCGAATTAAGGCTAGACCTCATAAACTTTGGGCCACTGCCAAGCGTCAAACGCTGGTGCAGTGGCCCAAATATTTACGGTGCTACTCAGTGGACTTCGAAGCCCAGAGAGCGGAAGTATTCGCGGACCTTTTCGGTGGCCTCGGGCGAGGGGGGCTTCGTATCTTCCAATTTGTATTCGAGTCCCAAGCTCTTCCATTTGTCGGAACCGAGCTGGTGGAAGGGAAGCACCTCAACGCGGTCGATAACGTTCGTCCAGCGCTGAACGATCTCTCCAACCTTGTGGATATTCTCAGGATCGTCTGTCAGGCCGGGAACCAGAACGAATCGGATCCACATGCGGGTTGGACCACCGCGCTCGGCAATTCGGTCGCCGAAGTCGATAGTTGGCTGCAGGTCTCGTCCTGTGACTTCCTTGTAGGTCTCCGGGAAGCCGGACTTGACGTCGAGTAGGACAAGATCAAGGTTGTCCAGCATCTCTTCGTCGCAGTTGGCGCCCAGGTAACCTGAGGTGTCGATGCAGGTGTGGATCCCCATTTCCTTCGTGCCCAAAATAATGCGCTTGGCAAAAGCTGGCTGCATCAATACTTCGCCACCAGATAGTGTGATACCACCATTTGTCGCTTTAAATACGCGGCGGTAGCGACGAATTTTGTTGAGCAGCTCGACATCTGAAATGGGAGCGCCGTCCTTCATGAGGAAGGTATCAGGATTGTGGCAGTAGAGGCAGCGTAGGGGACAGCCGTTCAAAAAGACCGTCATGCGGGTTCCGGGTCCATCGACGGCAGTGACCAATTCCCACGAGTGAATTGACCCAAGGGTTCCTTCGCGCATTCGAGCGAGGCGGTCTGAGCGCTCTAGATCAGTCAATTCTTCGAGGCCTTCGACGCCCTGGCCAGCTGTGCGAGCTAGGGGTGCCTGAAAGTCTTGATCGCGAAGAAGATCAGTGTCACTCAATGTCATGGTCATCGTGTACTCCGTGGGGTGTGCCGTTGACGTTCTTATGGGGAAGAACGATCAAGGTACGGAAAAAATTTCGTCAGTGGGCTGAGAAAACGAATGGGGCGCGGGCCCTGCGGCCAGCGCCCCATTCAGTCAAGCTACTCTCAGGCAGAGTGGTGGAAGGTGCGGGAAAGCACGTCCAGCTGCTGCTCGCGGGTGAGCTTAACGAAGTTCACTGCGTAGCCCGAGACACGAACGGTCAGGTTCGGGTAGTTCTCGGGGTGCTCCATTGCGTCCTCGAGGGTTGCCTGATCGAGAACGTTGATGTTGGCGTGGTACAGACCAGCGCCTTCCTCACGCTCTTCGCGGGCGGCCTTCATGGAAGCAAGACGCTCTTCGTAGGTCTTAGTTGCCATTTCATTTCTCCTATTCTTCCGGGTGGGGCCGGATAGACAAGCGGTGTTCCGTTTGCCTAAGACTTGTTTCTATCAGTAGCCCTTGGTTGCATCGACGCAGCAGGAATCGTCAGGAACGAAGCCTGCATCGAGGATGCCCACCAGGTTGGTGATCTGCTCGTCGCGGGTACGACCAAGACCCTGGGGGGTAATGGTGTTGGTCAACGAGATACCGTCCAGCGCGTCGTTGTAGTCGAGCTTGGCAACGGAAAGCATGGAGGCAACCATGCCGTGAGTATCGATACCGTTCTCGGGGTTTGCACCGGGGGCGAAGGGGGTGCCCTTCTGGTGGCCCGAGGGGAAGGAACCGGTTGCCTTACCGTAAACAACGTTCGAGGTAATGGTCAGCACCGACTGGGTCGGGATTGCGTCACGGTACATGGGGATCGCACGGATCTTATCCATGATGGTGTGAACGACGGTTGCTGCAATGTCGTCTGCGCGGTCATCGTCGTTACCGTAGGTCGGGAACTCGCCCTCGGTACGGTAGTCAACGACCAATCCGGTTTCGTCGCGGATCGGGTAGACCTTTGCGTACTTGATAGCAGACAGAGAGTCGGCAACGATGGACAGACCGGCAATACCGCAGCCCATGGTTCGGATGATCTCCGAGTCGTGCAGAGCCATCTCGATGGACTCGTAGGCGTAGCGATCGTGGCAGTAGTGGATGATGTTCAGGGCCTCAACGTAGGTACCCACAACCCAGTCCAGCATCTCTTCGTACTTTGCCCAGACCTCGTCGAAGTCGAGCGGGCCGTCACCCTTAATGGGTTCGTAGCCTTCCATGATCTGCTTTCCGCTCATCTCATCGCGGCCACCGTTGATGGCGTAGAGGAGAGCCTTAGCAGAGTTCACGCGGGCGCCGAAGAACTGCATCTGCTTGCCGACACGCATGGGGGAAACGCAGCATGCGATGGCAGCGTCGTCGCCCCAGTGCTCACGAATCTGCTCATCGGATTCGTACTGGATCGAGGAAGTCTCGATGGAGATCAGTGCGCAGAATTCCTTGTAGCCCTTGGGGAGCTTCTCATCCCAGAAGATGGTGATGTTCGGCTCGGGTGCGGGGCCGAGGTTGCGCAGGGTCTGGAGCAGACGGAACGCAGTCTTGGTGACCAAGGTACGGCCGTCTTCACCAAAACCGGCATCCGACCAAGTTGCCCAGTAGGGGTCACCGGAGAAGATCTGGTCGTAATCGATGGTGCGCAGGAAGCGGGTGATGCGCAGCTTAATAACCAGGGAGTCGATGATTTCCTGGGCATCAAGCTCGGTCAGGGTACCGTTCTTCAGATCGCGTTCGAAGTAGCAATCAAAGAATGCGGAGAGACGACCGATGGACATTGCTGCGCCGTCCTGAGACTTCACGGATGCCAAATAGCCGAAGTAGGTCCACTGGACTGCTTCGTGTGCGTTGCGAGCGGGGCCGGAGATGTCGAAGCCGTAGTCGGCTGCCATCTTCTTGAGCTTCTTCAGAGCCTTAATCTGCTCCGAGTGCTCCTCGCGGTAGCGTGCCCAGTGCTCTGAGAAGGGCTGATCTGCGTAGCGATCCTTGTCCTTCTGCTTCTCCTCGATCAGGTGGTCAACACCGTACAGTGCAACACGGCGGTAGTCGCCAATGATGCGGCCACGGCCGTATGCATCGGGGAGACCAGTGATGATGTGTGAGGAACGCGCTGCACGAATGCGAGGAGTGTAGATATCGAAGACGGCATCGTTGTGGGTCTTGCGGTACTGGGTAAAGATCTTCTTGACCTCGGGGTCAACTTCCTTACCAGCTTCCTTGATGGCGGTCTCAACCATGCGCCAGCCGCCATTGGGCATCATCGCACGCTTGAGCGGAGCATCAGTCTGCAGACCGACGATCACATCGTCGTCCTCGCTGATGTAGCCGGGCTTGAAAGCGTCAATGTCTGCGGGGGTGTGGGTGTCAACATCGAGGATGCGAACCTTACGTTCCTCCGACAGGTAGTTCTTTTCAAGGGTTTCCCACACGCGCAGGGTCTTTTCCGTCGGCCCGGCGAGGAAGGAAGCATCTCCTTCGTAAGGGGTGTAGTTGCGCTGAATGAAGTCACGCACGTCGATTTCTTCGGACCAGTGGCCCCTAACAAAACCGTCCCATGCGTCGGTAGTGACGTCGGCGGTCTGCTGATCAGTCATTTTCCCTCTTCTCGGTTGCCGCGGCTTTCAGGCTGAAAACCTCCGGTTGATGAGGCTCGGCCTCATCTTTAGTGCCGTGTTGGGCATCTGGTAATAGTCTCTCTCACTTGATGCATGGACAGCATCTTTATGCACGTTTCGCCCATATGTGGTGTCTAACAATCTGGGACTTTTGTCGCTCCGATCACTACAAGTGTAGGACAAAAGTCCCTCAGGTGAGGTGATTGAAAGTTGCGTATCTCAAAGTACTTGTTGACACCCGTGGGGGAGAGCTTGGCACAGTAGACTCATCGCAGGTCAAGGAAAGAAAAGTCCGCATGGATGCGTGCGAGACACCTGATGCAGGGGGAAAAATGAGCGCAGCTACGTCGATTCGTATTGGTGTCCTTGGGGCAGGTACGGTGGGCGGCCACGTTATTCATTTGCTCGACCAATGGGCGGATGAATACGAGCAACGCCTAGGAGTGCGTCTCGATGTTGAATCAGTGCTTGTTCGCCGTCGCGAGGCCAAACGCGCTTTCCCCATCGCCTCGGAACTCTTGTCAACGGATCCGTATGCAGTGATCGATGGAAAAGATGTTGTTGTCGAATTGATCGGCGGTGTCGAACCGGCCTTTGACTACGTGATGGCAGCCCTGCGTAAAGGAACTGCTGTTGTTACAGGAAACAAGGCGTTAATTGCCTCGCGCGGTCCAGAGCTTTTTGAAGCTGCTCGTCAGGCCAATACTCGCCTGTATTTCGAGGCCGCGGTTGCGGGAGCAATTCCGGTGATCCGTGCGCTCTCCGGCTCTTTACGCGGAGATCGAGTGCGTCAGATTGCGGGAGTTGTGAATGGTACGACGAACTTCATTCTCGACGCGATGACGACGCGTGGTGCTGACTACAACGAGGCCTTGACTCAGGCCCAAGAGCTTGGCTTTGCTGAAGCAGACCCAAGTGCAGACGTTGAAGGCTACGATGCCTCCGCGAAATGCGCGATCATGTCCTCCTTGTCTTTCGGTCGCTGGGTCAGTGTCGATTCTGTTCCAAGGCAGGGTATTACGACTTTGTCGACCGATGACATCGCTTTTGCCGCCGAGCAGGGGTGTGTGGTCAAGCTTGTGGCGCGTGCGCAACTCAGGGATGAAGTTGGGGAGCAGGTATTGGCTCTTGGGGTGGAACCGACTTTCGTTCCTTCCGATCATGCCTTTGCCTCGCTTCATGGTCCCGCAAACGGTGTCTATGTTGATGCTGAAGCTGCCGGTACGCTTGCCTTCCTTGGTTTGGGTGCGGGTGGTTACCCCACGGCCTCCGCGGTCCTTGGGGACATTGTTTCCGCAGCCCGCGACCGCATTGATGGCCAGGGGGCGCTGCGCCTCGAAGAGGAAAGCAACGTCGTCCTCGCCTCTGAGTGGAGCATTGCTTCGCCCTTTATTATTCGTCTCAGTGTGCGCCAGGGCGCTAGTGTGTGCGAGACGATTGCGGCCGTTTGTGCCTCCAGTGAAGTGTCGCTGTGCAGTCTCGATGTTGTGAAGGGCGATACTGAGGGGGAGCAAGTCGTCACGCTACGTACTCAGTCTATTTCTCGAGACCGTGCCCACGGCCTCGTCGATGCCCTTCAAAGTGCGTGTGACGTGCTCACTGTGCCCGTAATCTTCCCTATGCTGGATATCTAAAATCTGGAAAGTGACCCTCCATGCGCATCACCCAAGACTTCGTTGCTGTTCGTGTTCCAGCAACTTCGGCGAATCTCGGACCGGGTTTTGACTCTTTTGGTCTCGCCTTAGACCTGTGGGATCAAGTCAGTGTCCATGCCACCGCAGGTCCGACGCATGTCGCGATCGAGGGTGAAGGTGCTGGGGTCCTTGATGAGGGCGAAGACCATTTGGTTGTTCGCTCGCTTCGAATGGGGCTCGAGGCCGCTGGAGTTGCCCAGGTCGGGATCCAGATGCACTGCACGAACCGTATTCCCCATTCCCGAGGCCTGGGTTCGTCTGCGTCGGCAATTGTTGCTGGGCTTGGGCTTGCCAGGGCCCTCATCGGCGATCCAGACGCTCTTACTGCTGAAGATATTCTTGCAATCGCAACGGACATTGAAGGTCATCCCGATAATGTTGCCCCCGCTATTTCGGGCGGCGTCACGGTGTCGTGGATGGATGATGATGGGGCGCCCGGAATGGTGCATGTGTCGGGAGAGTCTCCGATTGACCCGGTCGCTTTTATTCCTGACTTCGAGCTGGCAACGTCGAAGGCGCGGGCTGTTTTACCTGAACAGGTTCCTTTCACCGATGCGAAGTTCAATCTTTCAAGGGCTGGAATTTTGGCCGCAGTCTTGGGTGGGCAGACGCGCGTGATTGGTGCGGGACATGATGTGCATGACTTGCTCATGGCTGCGACAGAAGACCGTCTCCATCAGGACTATCGTCGACAATCCATGCAACCTTCGCATGCTCTAGTGACGTGGCTTCGCGGTGCGGGTAAAGCGGCTGTGATCTCGGGGGCTGGACCGACAGTTCTCAGTTTGGAAAGTATCGATCCGAAGGTCCAGGCTGATGCTCAGGCTGCCGGTTGGAAGGTTTTGCCTCTCAAGTTGGCAAAGTCTGGTGTGCAGATTACTCGGGGTAATCTTTCAAAGATTGACGATGGGCGAGTGTTTGTGTGATTTAGCGCGCACACTGATGGACTCTGTCGTGAAAAGTAGTGAGAAAACGTGAGCGACTTGCTACTATCGCACTGAAGGAAATCCTTCGCTCTTCCATATTCCTGTCGGAATGTGTCTTTTATTGATCTCATGTTGATTGAGAAGTTCACCTGGCCTTTCAATGGGCCATGCATGTGAGGATTACCAGTTGAGCAACGATGTGACCACCCAAGAGCGCGAACTTTCGCGACTGAAGTTGGTGGAACTCAAAGCTATGGCCACTGAATTGGGCCTCAAGGGCGTTTCTGCCATGCGCAAGCCCCAGCTCATCGAGGCAATTAGCGCTGCCCAAAGCAGCAGTCCAGAAGCTTCCGCTCCGCGGCGTCGCCGCGCGGTGCGTGAAGAGGCCAGCGAAGCCCCGCGGGTGAGCATTGAGCTTCCCGAGGCCTCGGTGCAGGAAACTGCATCCGAAGAGCGTTCCTCGCGTGAAGCAAGCCTTCCGCGTAAGAGCCGCCGTCGCCGCGTCGTCTCCAGTGAAGCAGCTGAGCCACCGACCGTTACCTTGGATCTTCCGGCTCCCACTCAGCGTGAAGAGGAAGATTTGGTCCCCGGCCAGCACATTGAAATTTCGCTTCCCGATAGCGACGATCCTGAATCACGTGAGCGCTCGCGTCGCGATCGTGAAGGGCGTCGTCGCGGACGCGGCCGAGAAGGACGTGAATCCCGTCGCGAACGAGGCGATCGTGGTGAACGAGGTGAACGCCGTGAAACCGCAGCGCAGGCCTCGGAAGAAAACCTCGCACCGATCGCGGGAATCTTGGATGTTCAAGAAAATCATGCCTTCGTGCGCACCTCGGGCTACCTGCCTGGTCCCAATGATGTCTACGTGACCTTGGGTAACGTGCGTCGTTGGGGACTGCGCCCCGGTGACGCTGTCG
>USHU01000030.1 GCA_900554605.1 uncultured Actinomyces sp. | reverse complement strand
CGCGCATGGACTTAATAAAAGCGCTGGCAACATCGTAGTGCTGATCTTGATCCCAACGAACCAAAGCCTGATTTGCAGCATTTGCGACATCGTCGGCGTCGATCATCCAAGGCCCCTGCGCACTCCCCTCGGGTTCTTCACTTTTTTCCGCCCGCGAGGCCGCGGCCGCCTCGAGGAGGGTCAGTGCCTTGCGCGCATCTGCCCCAGCCAAGCGCAAAAGGCCAGCACGAGCGTCATCAGACAGGTCAAAGAGGGCTTTCAAGCCCGTATCACTGGTAAGAGCACGATCGAGTAAAAGAGAAAGATCTTCACTGGTGAGCGCATGCAAAGTCAGTAAAAGTGAGCGCGAAAGCAGAGGTGAAATCACCGAGAACGAAGGATTCTCGGTTGTCGCAGCAACCAAAGTGACCCAGCGATTCTCGACCGCTGGAAGAAGGGCGTCTTGCTGCGATTTGGAAAAGCGATGGACTTCGTCGACGAAGAGGATGGTCTCTTCTCCCGTCGAAGTTAGTCCTCGGCGCGCTTGCGAAATCACGTCACGAAGGTCTTTCACTCCGGAGGTAACTGCGGAAACCTCACAGAATCTACGTCCTGATGCACGTGCAATAAGGTAGGCAAGAGTAGTCTTTCCCGTTCCAGGAGGCCCCCAAAGAATCACGGAACTTAAGCCTGCGGGAGAGTCACTGCTCGGGGTGAGGAGTCTGCGCAGAGGCGATCCAGGTTTGAGCAGATGCTGCTGGCCAACGATCTCGTCAACACTTTGGGGACGCATCCGAACTGCCAGTGGAGCGTGCTCATCAACCACAGGAGTCCCGAATTCTTCGATTCCCTGTGAATCAAAGAGGTCCATCTTTGCCCGCCCTGTTTAGTAGTGACTGATAACAACGGTTCCGTTATCTGCCCACTCGTAAATCCAATGAGCAGCGTCAACGGGCATGTTGACACAACCGTGGGAACCTCCGTAGCCCGACCAACCGAAAGAGGAACGCCACGGTGCTCCGTGCATCGCATATCCCCCGTAGAAATAAGTCACCCACGGGACGCCTTCGGTTTTGTAGGGAGTGCCGTCAGCGTTCTCTCCCTCCATCGTTTGAGATTGATACTGGAGATAAACGTGGAACTTGCCCGTAACGGTTGGAGTATTGGGAGCACCGGGAACCATCGGAGTTGGACCGTGAACGATGGTGCGACCTTCATAAGCGGAAACAGTGTTCTTTGACAGATCAATGTCGATCCACTTTTCACCAGCAGCAGCTTGGTAGACATCGTCACCGTAGCCATCAGGAATATCCTGGCGATCATACTCGGGCTCGACCTTGTCGTAGTCAAAGTCGCCCGAGTAGGACTTCCCGTTCTTCAGAGCATCTTCGATTCCGGAAATTACCGATTCAGTGTTATTTGCTCGGTAACCGACGGTACCCGCCTTGAGTACACCGACGACATCCCCGCGGCTATTGACGCCCTGGATTCCCTTTTCGGATTCAACGTTTGTCGACTTCGCAAGCTCATTCACCCAAGCTGAAAGAGCCTGTGAATCCAACACCGCCGCTTTGTCTCCTTCGACACTGACCTTGACCCACTTCATCTTGTCCTGTTGCGAAGCAGTGAAGTCATCGATGCCATCCGTGATCGTCACGCTGGGAGATATCAAAGCCATCGCCTGTGACTTTGCTTCCTCAGCCCTTTCAGTCGTCACTTGAGGTTTGCGAACCTCAACTGGAATCGAACGTCCTTGTGCCCCTAGATCGGTGGCAACTTCTTGCTGAACTTTCGTCAGCTCGGAGCTCTCGATTGTAATTCCCTCTTGCGCGGGAACGACTTCGAAGGTAGTACCGTCATCGCTGACCTTGAGATGAGCGTCGCTCATTGGCGTTCCCACCTGTGAGGTCAAAGCAGTACCGTAAGCATTGAGCTTTGACTGATCAAAGTTGACGACAGGAGTAATCGAACGCGATCGAAAGAGCCCGCGAAAACGCGAAAACAGATTTCGGTTCTCAGAAAACGCCGCATCTACCGTTGCGGGAATATCGACCGCGATTCCCAAGTCTGACAGAGAAGCTTCACGCGTCTGCTCTGCAACAGTCAAGGTCACTTTTGCTGAATCAACCTTCTGACGCAGTTGATCTTCAACCTGCTGTTTAGACAAAGACGAGATCGATTGCCCCGCTATGGACGTACGCGGAAGTGCGTGTGCTGAGTAGAACCACCCAGATACGCCAAGAGCGATAAGGGCAACGACCGCGAATCCTAAGACGACCGACAGTTTGAGGGATAGCTTTTTCATAACCCCCTCATGCTATCTGTTTTCACTGTCGATTCCGGCAATAATGCGCTCAGAAGAGATGTGCTGTTACTCCCACAAACTCAAGTCTCCGGCTCCGCGCCGAGCGATACGCGCACTGCCATCGGTGTAATCAATGACCGATGTCGCCTCGTCACCGCCGACCGGTGCCACAACGACTAGGTCAACTTGAGCGCCAATCTTGTCATCAACATCAAAGCCATCGCTCATGACCTCGCTCTGCCCCGGAAGAATCAGCGATGAGGCAACCAAGGGCTGACCGAGGGCAGACAGAATTGCTTGAACAACGCGGTGGTCTGGAATACGCACACCGATAGTGTGCTTCTTCTTGTTAAGCGTCATTCGGGGAACTTCCTTAGTTCCAGGGAGAATGAAGGTGTAAGGTCCTGGAGTCGAGGCCTTCATCGCACGAAACTGCGAGTTGTCCATAATGACCAAGTCACCCAGGCGCGCAAAAGTGTCGCAAAGAAGCGAATAGTTGTGTTTCTCGACAAGCCGACGGATGACCCGGATACGATCAATTCCAGATTTATTTCCCAGTACGCACGCAAGCGCGTAACCCGAATCTGTCGGTATAGCAACTAGCCCACCGGTGTTGAGGACATCGACGACGCGATCAACAAGGCGACTCTGCGGATTCTCGGGATGAATTTCAACAAAAGACATGATGCTCCTTCATTCACTCGAGGTCTGACGCAATGGCAATCTGAGTCAAAGCATCGCGCAGATCGTGCGGAATATTCTCATGATTAAGAGCTGCAAGGAAGCTGCCAAGCCCTTGGCTCCAGCATGAGTCCAAGCGAGTCAAAAGTTCAACTTCACAGCGGGCGTGTGTCAAAATCCGGTGAATTTCGTGCGTACGCTTGTCTTTTTCGCTCATAACGTCGCGGGTCACCCGGAATTGAGCGCCCTGCATCGGAAGGAAAGTCCCCAACTCTGTGAGTTTCGCGCGCGTGTTCGGGCCAAGAAGACGAAGCGAGAGTTCTCGTTGTTGAGGTAGAGAATCCAAATCCCCCACGGCTGCCTCGAGTCGCAAGATTCCCTCATCATCATTCCAGTGAATCTTTGTTCGAACGAGACTCTCATCACTGTCACGGTCTTCGACCAATTCGTAATCGCCATCGGCACCTGTGACAACCAAGATCTCAAGAACATCAGGATTCTCTACCCCGACATATGATTGGCGTCCCAAGGCCCCAAGAACACCGTCCGATTCAGGCTTCGCCGCGCGCCCGCACAGGGGAATAACACTCCCCGCCCGAGCAAAAACCGGAGTTCGACCTAGATCGGACCAGCAAGCAATCTTTCGATCTCCCGCGTAGGCGAGATTCGCCATCAAATCAACCCAGGTCCCCTCTGGCAACCAAGCATCGCTCACGCTCTTACCAGTGGCCTCGTGAGATGGAGACGTCGCCGGGGCGACAACCATCTGGCTACCGAAACGGAAGCAATTCGGCACTTCCCAAGACTGCTCATGCCCGTCGTGTTCCCAATACATCGGGCGGATCAGAGGAAGTAGTTCAACACGTCCGCGAAGTTGCTCGGAATGCAAGTACCCGACCAAGCGGTGTCGCAGGCGCAGGTATTCCTCTTGGATATCGCAGTGCGGCGCATCGAAGACCCAAGGTTCTTTGCGAGTGAAGGGATTATTCGATGAGTGGAGCCTCATAATCGGGCTAAAGACTCCACTTTCTACCCAGCGCGTCTCTAATTCGGGATCACGACGCCCCAGCATGTGGCCGCCAATATCGTGGCTCCACCAGCCGTATCCGATATTGGAAGCGGTCGCGGTAAACTCCGGCTGGAAGTTCAAGGAGTCCCACGTAATGTAGGTATCGCCGGAGAAGCCCAGCGGGTAGCGCTGAGAACCCGGACCGCAGTAGCGCGAAAGGGTGAGTCCTCGTCCATGGCGGTGCGCGCTATCGAGATAGTGGTAGTGGTTCAGTACCCACAACGGGTCGAGGCCAGGCGTTGAACTGTGTTCTCCCTGCTGCCAATCGACCCACCAAAAATCAACTCCCTGATCCTCAAGAGGATGCAAGATCTCTTCAAAATAGGCGAGCATAAACTCTGGGTCTGCAGGATCAAAAAGCACCGTCTGACCAGACTCGGGATCAATTCCCATGCGAGTCGCAAGACGCTTGTATCCTTCTTCGAAATAGCGGATTCCATCCGCTGGATGCAGGTTGAGCGAAGTGTGCAGGCCACGTGCATGAAGAGAGGAGAGGAAGCGCTCGGGATTTGGGAAGAGCTGCGGATCCCAGGTGTATCCAGTCCAGCCAGAGCCTGCTCCTTCCGGAGGCTCAGTGATATGCCAATCCATGTCGATCACCGCGACAGACACGGGGACCGCTCGAGAAGCAAAATCGTCCATGACCCGCAGATATTCTTCCTCGGTGTATCGGTGATAGCGACTCCACCAATTGCCCAAGGCAAAGCGAGGAAGAATCGCTTGAGGCCCGCTCAGGCGATAGAAAGAACGAACGGCCTCAGGGAAATCTTCGCCTGCGACAAAGATATAGATATCTGTATGTTCGGGCCGCGAAGGCAAGAAGTTACCGTCTTCACCTACCGGGCAGGTGTCATCCATAAGTGAGACGATTCCGCGGCCATCGACCACCCCGCGGTCGAGTTCGCATCTGCCGTCAACCGTGTCAAGAGTGCGGCAAGTCCCTCGCAGGTTCCGGCCTTGAAGCCAGGGAAACTCCCGGTCTGTCCCCCATCGCCAGGTTCCCCCCCAGCTGTCTTCTTCACGTACCTGTGCCCACAGTCCATTAGAGCTGGGGGCCTCGCCGTCGTAGTGAAAGTGCATATGCGCAGTTTCAATACTGATCGAGCCGCAGGGCTCACGGTCTATTCGCAGAACTTTCGGAGAAACGCATTCTCGCTGAGCCATCATTTGTGTTGGCCCATCGACGAAGTCTCCCTGCGGATCCCATTCAAGGCGAATCACCGTGTCTGAGAGGACCTGGATTCTCCAGCACGTCCCGCTCACCACCTGCTGAGAAGGCGGTGCTACTACAGCGGAAGGCAAAAGATGCGGCGGAAGAATAGCCATCTCGTATCACTCCTGGGAATCTGCATCGAGTCCTGCTGAAGGACTAGCCTAATCCCTTCTCAGCCCTTGTGCCTATTCGCATTCATCTAAGTTTTGGGGTGGATGATGCGCATCATCCACCCCAAAATCATGCAGAGAAAATTCCCTGAGACGTCCTACTTCTCGCTGGACGCTGCAGTATCTTCTTCGCCTCGTTTCTTTGGCTTAGCATCAACGCCAGCTTCCTTGCGCTGTGCAGGAGTAATAGGCGCAGGAGCATCGGTCAGCGGATCGTAGCCGCCTCCCGACTTCGGGAACGCAATCACGTCACGAATCGATTCGGATTTAGTCAGCAAGGACACGATGCGGTCCCACCCAAAGGCGATACCGCCGTGCGGCGGAGCACCGAACTTGAAGGCATCGAGGAGGAATCCAAACTGTGTTTGTGCTTCTTCCTCTCCAATTCCCATGACCTTAAAGACGCGGTTTTGGATATCACGACGGTGAATACGGATCGAGCCGCCACCAATCTCGTTGCCGTTGCAGACAATGTCGTAGGCGTAAGCCAGTGCGTTTCCAGGATCCTGGTCAAAGGTGTCGAGCCATTCGGGCTTTGGTGAAGTGAAGGCGTGGTGGACTGCCGTCCACGCACTGTGTCCAAGTGCAACATCGCCTTCGGCCTCGGCATCTCCGGTCGGCTTGAACAGAGGCGCGTCAACAACCCAGGTGAACGCCCACGCATCGGGATCGATGAGGTTGCACCGCTTGCCGATTTCCAAACGAGCGGCGCCAAGGAGCTCGCGCGAGGCGGTGGGCTTACCGGCAGCGAAGAAGATGCAGTCACCGGGCTTGGCGCCAGTGGCCTCGGCGAGGCCAGCGCGCTCAGCTTCGGTAATGTTCTTTGCGACCGGACCGCCCAGGTTTCCTTCATCGTCGATCGTGACGTAAGCCAGGCCCTTTGCGCCGCGCGCCTTGGCCCATTCTTGCCACTTGTCGAAGGTACGGCGAGGCTGCGAGCCACCACCGGGCATGACAACCGCACCGACGTAGGGTGCCTGGAAGACGCGGAAGGTCGTGTCTTTGAAGTACTCAGTAAGTTCGACCAACTGGAAACCAAAACGCAGGTCAGGCTTATCCGAACCGTACTTCTCCATCGCTTCCTTGAAGGTCATGCGAGGAATAGGCGTCTGGAGGTCATAGCCAATGAGCGCCCAGACATTCTTCATGATCTCTTCGGCAACGGCGATCACGTCGTCCTGGTCGACGAAGCTCATTTCGATGTCGAGCTGAGTGAACTCTGGCTGGCGATCAGCACGGAAGTCCTCATCGCGGTAGCAACGCGCGATCTGGAAGTAGCGTTCCATTCCGGCGACCATCAGCATTTGCTTGAAGAGCTGAGGAGACTGCGGAAGCGCGTACCAGGAACCGGGTGCGAGACGTGCAGGAACAATGAAGTCACGTGCACCTTCAGGGGTGGAACGTGTCAACGTCGGCGTTTCGATTTCGACGAAATCGTGAGCATAGAGAGTATCGCGGGCCGCACGTGAAACCTTCGAGCGCAAACGCAGCGCGTATTGTTCCGGTTCGCGGCGGAGGTCAAGGTAGCGGTACTTCAGTCGTGTTTCTTCACCAACGTTGCCTGAATCTTCAGCGTTGGAAGAAACCTGGAAAGGAAGAGGTGCCGAGGTATTGAGAATCTCAATATCGTCGCCCATGACTTCAATAGCACCCGTTGCAAGATTCGGGTTTTCATTGCCTTCGGGGCGAGCGCAGACCTCTCCGGTCACTTTCAAAACGAACTCGCTGCGCAATTCGTGGGCAACGCGTTCATCGCGAACGACCACCTGCGCAATTCCCGAAGCATCACGGAGATCGATGAATGCAACACCGCCGTGGTCACGACGTCGATCGACCCATCCGGTCAGGGTGACGGTTTGGCCGACAAGGTCGAGGCCAAGCGTTCCAATATTGTGAGTGCGAAGCACTGTTTTTCCTTTCGTTGGTACCATCCGCGAGACGAGCGGCGGCACGGACATCATACTCCTTTCACGCCGATGAGCCGGGAAAATACCTGCGTCCACGCTTAGTTGATTAGGCAAGCATTGTAGAAGTGACCCTCGAAAGTGTGTAACGTGTGTTGCTATGGGTTCACGCTCCGATTCTCAGGCGTGGTCGAGTGCCGAAAAAGGGCTCATGCTCTCCGCAGTCATTTTGATTACGCTTTCCGCTTTTGAATCGCTTGCAACAACGACGATCATGCCGAACGTCGTTGCGTCTTTCCATGCAGACTCTTGGTTTTCAGTTGCTTCGGGAACCGCACTCATTACGAACCTCATTGCCAATGTTCTTGCCGGCGGACTCAGTGACGCGATCGGCGTCAAAAAAGTGTTTGCATGGGGACTCATACTTTTCTGCGTCGGATTACTCATCAGCGCCTTCGCACCCCATATCGCGGTCTTCGTTCTTGGCCGTCTCGTCCAAGGCCTCGGAGGCGGATTTATCATCGTCCCCCTCTACGTGCTTGTCGGGGCGATAGCCACTCCCCTACACCGTCCGCGTTATTTTGCAGCATTCTCACTCTCGTGGGTGTTCCCTGCCCTGGTCGGGCCCGCTCTTGCCGGATTCGTCGCAACCTATTGGGGATGGCGAATTGTTTTCGGCGTCGCACCCTTCCTGGCAATTTTTGGCGCAATCCCGCTGCACTCGGTTCTCAAGGGACTCGTCAGTACGCCTCACGGGCGTCTGCCCTCTGCACGCTTCCTTCGCTTGGCGTTGGGCTCAGGTCTGGGTGTCTTCCTCTTGCAGATCTCGGGAACTTTTCACTCGGTGTGGGCGATGTCAGCGGTTGGAGCCCTCGGCTTCGTGCTCTCAATCTTGACCCTGCCTCGCCTGCTCCCAAAGGGAACCTTCAGCCTCAAGCGCGGAATCCCCGCTCTTGTCATGACACGTCTGCTCATGATGGGAGCAGTGACCGGTGCGGAAGTCGTCATGCCTCTTCTACTCCAACGCATCCACGGCTGGAGCGCGAATACAGCTTCACTTGCCGTCACTATCGCGACGCTTTCATGGGCGAGCGGTGCTTTCATTCAGTCGCAGTTTAAGAATCGACGCGTGCGCCTTCTGCTTCCCAAAATTGGTTCCTGCATGATCGTGATCGGTCTTGCTCCCCTGTCGATGCTCCTCAATCCCTCCCTGCCGAAGTGGCCTGTCTTCATTGCCTGGCTGTTGTCCGGTATCGGAGTCGGTTTCACGCACTCAACGATCTCTGACTTCACCTTGGGGTCAACCGATCCTTCAATGCATGGACGAGCGTCCTCGTGGCTTCAGGTTGCCGATTCAGCCGGCGCAGCCGTCGAGCTTGCCTTCGTCTCTCTTGCGCTGGCTCTCTGGAGTGCTCTCGGATTCACGGGCCCCATTGCTTATCTCCCCGCAACCTTCATCGCGCTTTCGATCGCTGTCGCGGGAGTCTTCGCAGCAATGCGAACGCGCGAGGAAGATCTCCTCCCCCGCGCGTCCGTGTAAGTTCCTCGTGCGACTCAGCGACCGAAGCGACGCTTAGCTACCTTCTTCGAGGCCGACTTACGCTGCGGCTGCGCAAAGCGACCACCGCGCGTTGAACGCTCGCGATCTCCAAAGCGACTCTCGCCTCGGCGAGCATCAAAGCGACGCTCTTCGGAGTGAGGAAGATGACGCCCGCGTCCCCGGTCGAGGCGGTGGCCGCCCTCGCGGGATTCCTTACGCGCAATCGGGCTCTTCTTGGGTGCATGTGACTTGCCATCGGGGCCCTCATCGACACGGATTCGCAAGGCACGTCCAGAAACATGAGCCTTGGAAATACGCGTCATGGAATCTGCACTAAGATCCGTATGGATCTCGACCAAAGAGAAAGTCGGGTAGATATCGATATGGCCGATATC
>USHU01000029.1 GCA_900554605.1 uncultured Actinomyces sp. | reverse complement strand
CAAATCACCTCAATCCGGGAGTCGTGCACAACCTTCACGCAAAACACCGGACTCCAAGGTGCTACTCAAGCCGCAATGACACAGTGGATCGCTGATTTCCATGCAAAATTGGACGCCCTTGAGACTCGCCTGCAGACAGTGAACACTGCGCACACCGAAGCCCGCGCTGCAATGACAACTGCCAAATCCACGCATGGAACGCTGAGCCCAGAGCTTCTTCACCCCTCTGATTACGCAGCCGCCCGGCATCTCGCTGGCGGAGAGCCCAATGCTGATGAGATACAGCGCGAGTACCTCGAGAACCTTGCTGTTCAGCGCAATACGCAGCGTGAAGCTGCTGCTCAGGCAGCGCTGGACACCATGAACAGCGGCGTCCGCTCAGCCTCGTCTGGTTTTTCGCAAGAGGCAGCGGATGCGAATGCTGCAAAGAATTCCGGTGGCGCACCCGACAACAATGGTTCGGCTGGAAACAACGGTCCTGCTGGGCGAGGTCCGTCGGGTCGTGAGGCTGCCCCTTCAGCTGCCACCGGCGGTCCAATTGCTGGAGTAACCACGCTTCCTTCAGTCTCCCCCTCGTCCTCCGTTCTGGCGGGAGTGGACGTGACGACCATGCCCGTCGGCGGGTACATGACTGCAGATGGCCCTGTTGGCGGCCATATCCCCGCTCCCGTCACCGATGCCGATGATCCCCGTTGGCGTGATGATTACGATCCTTTCGGGCAGTCATCTCGTTCGAAGAACTTGGCTATCACGGGTGGCGCTCTTTCAACGGGCGGCGTTCTGGCCGGCCTTGGTCGAATGTCAAGCATGACGACCTCCGTCGGAAGCTCCATGGGTGCTCTTGCTTCTCGTGCTGCCTCGTCCCAGTTCGGGACAGTCCCGGCGGGTGGTCAGCTTGCGCCGTCGACGAGCGCTCGACTGTCATCTTCGAATATGGTTTCGCGAGTGCTCAACGATCTGGAACGAGGTGCGCTGACTCCTCGCGGAACTGCACAGGCTGGAAACTGGGGTAACGCCGCTCGAGTTGCCAATGCTGGCGCTCCGCCGGCAACTGGTGCTGCTCGGACGGGTTCTGGTTTCCCGCGCGGGATTGGCGCTCCCGGTGCGACCGGTACTGCTGGTGGAGGTACTTCGGCTCAGGGCGGGGCTGCGTCGACGAACCGCGCTGCGACCATGTCTGCGCGTGCACGCGCTGCAGCGAGCATCCGTCCTGCTGGTGGTGCGACTACCGGTGCCACGGGAGCAACAGGGGCTGCGACGAAGGGCGGAGCAACTGGAGCAAAGGGCACGACCGGCGCCGCGAAGGGTGCGGCCGGCGCCGCGAAGGGAACTTCGGCTGCGGCTGGTGCAAGGACCGCTGGCGTTGGTCCTCGCGGAGCAACGACCGCTCAGGGCGCTGCGTCTACTTCGGCACGCGGTGGCGCCTCCTCTGCAAAGGGAGGAGCGACTGCTTCTGCAAAGGGTGCCGCTTCCGCCGCGAAGGCGGGAAGCTCTTCGGCTTCAACTGGTGTGAAGGGCAGCGCCGCAACTGCTGGCGGAAACGCGGCAGCTGGAGCTTCGGCTGGACGCGCGGCTTCTTCGACTATAGGACGCGGCGCTTTGGGTGGCATTCCTGCTGCAACCGCTTCGAAGGAAGAAAAGGAGCGCGCAAAGCGCCAGGCACTGGCGGGCTTCAAGGCCGTTCGCGTCGATGGCGTTGAGGAGCAGGTTCCTGTAGCCGCTGGGCTTTCGGCTGGCAGTGCCGCGGCACTGAAACCGGTTGCCGCACGCGATCAGAGCGACCAGTGGTAAGAGAATGAACGTGAGGGGCACGAGACTGAGGTCTCGTGCCCCTTTTCATTTCCCGTCGAGAACTTCGTCGGTATATCGTGAAGAGTGTTCCTAATCAAGGAGGAAAAATGAAGGTTTTCACTGTCGAATACCACTACGTCACTGACCGTGATGCGGAAATGGCAGAGGTCCGCCCCACGCACCGTGCCTTTAACGGTGAGCTTGCCGCTCAGGGCCGTCTGATTGCAGCGGGTCCCTACACGGGCACGCACGATGCGTTGATTATTGTGCGCGCTGAAGATGCCGCGGGAGCTTTGGAGCTACTGGAAGCCGACCCGTTTAATCAGGCGGGTTTCATTGCCGAGCGCATTCCCCACGAATGGAACCCGGTGATCGGGGTTATTCCGGCGGAGGGGTAACTCAACTAAATCGACCCAGTATTACCACGCGGTTCTGGGAAGACGAGCTCATGCGTACGGGGTGCTGCTTCACATTCAGCAAAGAACGATGCACGGGCCGGTTGATCACTATCCATCGTATCGATTACATTTTTCAGGGCAGTTCGTGACCCTTTATCGGCTTCCTCGGAGAGATAAGCGATCAGCGCCTCACGTTGTTTCGGGTTCATATCTTCTATCTTTGTTCCGGGTGCTATACCGTTGTCATAACCACGCACCCCGATAAACTGGTCAACAAGCTCTTGCTTCGTTAAACCTGAATCGTTCACCCAGTTATCACTATCAAGATACGCCCCCTGTGCTGCAATAACAAAGCTAGAACTGGACTCGGATCGTTTTTTGATCATTTCAGTTAATTCGCTATTACTCATATCGGTGGGAAGGCCCATATCCAAGAACTCGTCTTTGACTTGACCAACTCCAAACTTAAGGGCGTCGTCCATTCCAAAGCCAGGTGTTGATGAAGGAATCGCACTAAACGCAAGGTCAATAAAACCGCGAATAAGCTTATTACGTTCCTCGACTTGATCATCGTAAAGTATGTTGGCACGGCTTGGTGCGCCATCCAGACCATCGAGTAACGTTCGCCAACCTGCAGTATTATTCTGAACGTTCGCAGCAAAGTCATCAGGAGTGCCACTCGACGTATCCATCAAGGTACCAAGACGGTAACGATATCCAGCCCAAGCAGAAGTCTGCAGCGCTTGCAGAGCCGGCGGACGACCTCCTTCAAAGACCATTTTTCTAGGATCTCCGCTGTCCCACCCAGCGATTTGCTTTGGGTGATCGAATGCAAGGTCTGTAAATAGACCTTCCGTCGAGAACATTCGTTTGATACTGTCAGCGTCAAGATTCATCTTGACATGTCCGCCAAGACCGACAACATTTCCTGCAGGCGCTGCATGTGACTGCACGCTGTCAAGCATTGATGCGAGATCGTCGACCCTAGGGGCGATAATTGTACCGATCCAAGAACGCATCTTTGCGTTTTGCGCTCCAAAAGTGTCTTCACCGCTGGATTCGTTAATATCAAAATGATCAAGGCCATCCTGATAGCCGAGCAAAAGATTCTGGGCAATTCTTGCCCTCTTCTTATCTTCCTCAAATGCCCGATAAGCACTCTGATATTCAGGATCGTCAGTCCCCTGCGGATAATCCAAAGCATTCGGCTCAACTATGCCGTCCCCTGTTGGCTTTGAAACATCATTCAGTATATCTCCCAGAGCTTCGCCCTGATCTGGGAATGTTGCAAGGCCCTCCACGCCATGTCCTCGCCATCCTGTCAGATAGCGAACCATGTTCATCTTAGAATCGGCATTCACATTAAATGTCGTATCTGCATCAAAGGCCGTCCGCATCGCACTAAGTCGAGTCTCCTCCTGCGCCTTTAGGACGGGTTCCACACTATTGAGTAGACGATCAGGAGTATCAGATAGCTCCAGTACTCCCTGCAAGGGATCTACAGCGATCCGGCTATCGGTTCCGAGAACATCCTGCGACACGAGCATCGAAGTTGCGTTCTGCTGCGAATGATCCCAGCCAGAGCTTTCATGATCCCATGCAACCATATCAGCAAACACTGACAATCCACCTTTTACAGGTGAATCGTAGAATCCCGGGCCAAGAGCAAGATCCTTATTCAGACGCCCTGCAGAACCCGCCAATTGCCCGAAGAAATCATAGCCTTGAAGTTTGGCATCCACTCTTGATGATGAAAATGCCGGTACAAGATATTCCTTACGCCCAACCTCTTGAAGTGCTGAAAGGTTCGACTGAACAATCTCAGGTATGGTTTCGCCACTTCTTCCCGTCAGACCACCTGAGACAATGTCAAAAGCACGTTGCATGGGCCACATCTGAGTGGAAACATTAGTGCCTCCAGTAGCCATCACCATTAGTGAACCGAGGTTACGGTTAAACTGGTCGGCAGCAGGATCAAACTTGCCATTAATAAACCCCGCCTCGCGAGCTGCAAGCGACGCATTAAATAAATCATCCATAGATGCATACTGACTGAGCGCAGCAGCATAAAACGGATTCGCTAAAAGAGCACCATATTCTTTATTAAAACTCTTGAGATCATCAATACTCATCGGCTGTTTCTTCAGCGCTTCAGCAATTTGCGGAGCCTTTTCTTGAGCATCTTCCCACATAGCAGCACCACTGGTATAAGGCATATCCTGAGCTGGGAATAGAGCCGCTCCTACAGATGTGCGCCCACCTGATCCAGCAGTATCAGAGACAATGTTGCGTCGCGCGTTATTAATGTCATTCGCAGCAGTTTGAGCGGAATCATCCAACTTATTCAGGGCCGTAACATAACGATTATGAATATCGGTTTGGCTACTCGTCAGAGCGGTCTCGGCCCCATTAATCTTTTCTTGCCGCTCCTCACTTCTGGAATGCACAACCAATGAACCTGGCTTCGTGTAATGATCTCTATCACCCCAGATAGCTGAAAGAAAACCCGGATCATTAGCCTTGTATTCTGCTTCTGCATCCTCCACTGTTTTGTTGTAAGTGCTTACTGCCTCATCCCATTCTTTCTGCAAATCCGTGACGGCAGAAATCGCATCATTAACTGCATCTGCCCACGTATTCAACGCCGTCGACGCTGGTGGAAATGCCTCGGAAAGCTTAACAGTCTTCTCTCCTAATTTTTGAATCTCGCTGGAAGCTGCATCTGCTGCCGCACCAGTCCAGTCTTCAGGCGGTAGTGATTTATTCTGAGCAACCTGCGTCTGACCAATCGCACTTCCCTTCCGACTTACGTCTGTAGCAAGTGATTGCGCAGACATCGCAACACGGGGGACTTGCGGAAGAGCATCCGCTCCGCTTCGTAGATCGGCCATATCAGAGATACTCCACTCCTAAACGCGAGGCGGCTGCACGCGCCGAATCGCGATTGTATGTTTCCGTCGCATCTGCATCTTCAGAGTAGCTGGCAACGCCAGATCCAAGGACTGCACACGCATCTGAGTATTCAAGCACTGCCATACTCATATAGTCGCGAAAATTATTTAGAGCGTCACGAAGTGCCGTGACACCGCTGTTATCCCCTTCGGGTAGATCCAGGGCAATACCGTACGTGTTTAATCTGCCGCAGGCTGTCCCAACTTGTGCTAAATCCTCAGCATCGGTCCACTGGGCTTTCTCGACTATGCCCACCGCTTCACGATCGAAGCTAATATTCGTCATTTGAACCTCTCAATGCTCGAACACGCGAAGCGTGGATCACCATCGGTCGTACGTTACCGTTAAAGAATAACATTTCAACCTTAACAGATACTAAAAAGAGTGTTGCCTCCGAGGCTAACCCGCAGGCAACAGCCCTCAGATAGTTACGACAGGCGGAATTAGGCTAGTTATTCCCCGAATCCAGACCTGCAATTTTCTGCACCAAGCCCTGGTGATCATAGGCCTCCTGGAAATCGCTCTCAGGTTGCCTGAAGTAGTCCTTAACTGCCGCCCTTTCAGTAGCAGTCAAGGAAGTCCAAGGCTTTAAGCTCCCATCAGAATTAAGAGCGAAAGGAACCCTCTGCTTCAGCAAGGCGGGGTCTTGTAAGAGATCGACTCTTCCATTGAGCTCGGTCCACTGACCCGACTCGTACATCGCACGGGCTAAACCGTCCTGCATCAAGTCATGTGTCACAATATTTTGCCCACTGCGGCCGCCCATCGCCTTCTCCGCATTATCTACCGGAACGAACGCATCCGCGACCGCTCCACTCGCCGCATTCATTGCCGCTTTAGTCAGATCACCACCGACAGGAAGACCACTTGAAACCGCAGAAATACCCTTTGATGAAATAAAACCGACTAGCTCACGAATTTGTCGATTTGCTTCATCCTTTGAAGTACCGATCGAAACCGCTTGATCGACAGAGGCGTCAAAAGATTCATGGATCAAAGTTGTCCACCTATCAGTTGCGCTCTTCACAAACTTGCTTCGAAGTTCCGGATCAGGCTGTGTCAGTCCCTCAGCAGCGTCTTTCATATAACCGTCATAAGCGGCGGTTTGAACCAGCTTCAACGCTGGCATTCGACCGCCCTCATACCGATCATCCAAGGGATTATTTGGATCGCCTTCATTTATAACCTTCGGCTGATCAAATGCTAGATCTGCCAACAGGCCGTTAGCCCCCCTAAGTTTGTTCGCCAGAGTGACACTTAGCTTCATGTGAGCACGCCCATTGGTTGGTTCACCACCCCAAGCCTCGACAGTCGAATCTGAACCATTAGACATATCTGCCGCAAGATCTCCAACATAGGGCGAAATAATTGAACCCATCCAAGATCGTAAAGCGGCACTGTTCTGACCAAAGACATCCTCACCCCCGATCTTGTCACGGGCACCCCAAAAATCACCGTTGTCTCGATCCAAGCCATTTTGGTAGCCGGCAATAGCATTCCCCGCAATCGAGGCGCGATGCATTGCATCTTCTTTCCAAGCCTCGTATTTGGCTTGGGCCTCTCTATATGCATCTGAGTTTTCCCCACCCTCATAGTCATTTCCGTTGGGAGGGAACATCGTCGACGCAGGCCTCGACGCATCAGCAAGAACATCACCTAAGGCTTCACCTTGATCATAGAAAGCCCTGTCTCCAAATTGTGCGCCTCCTCGCCAACCAACAAGGTAGCGAGCCATCGACATCGGTTCCGCATCCTTGTCATACGGTTTGCCAACGCTCGCGGGACTCTCAACCGGATCAAAGTCGATATTTGAATCTAGAACACGCCTCAACGCACCAAGGCGATTCTCTTCACTCTGATGAAGGATCGGTGCACTCTTCTCTTCCAAACCATCCGGAGTATCGGACAGTTCAAGTGCCGCTTGCACTGGATCGAGACGTTGCAGCGCCTTGTCAGCTGGAAGGGTGGGATCGCATCCACACAATTGGTAGAGCTCCGGGATTGCTCCCATTGCTATCCTGGTGGAGTAGCCCTGTGAATCGTGATCATATTTAACAATATCCGCAAAAACAGAGGAACCAGCTGAGGGCTTGTCGTAGAAGTTTGCACTCAGCGCAAGAGAGGGATTCTCGCTGGCAGCATACCCCGCAAGCTGAGCGAAAATATCGTAGCCAAACAGTTTCGTTTCGGGGCGAAGATCAGTGCCGGGATGTATATACGTCGTCCGGCCACTCTCTTTTAATTCATCAAGTTTCGTATCAAAAATCTGGGAGACAGTTGCACCATCTTTACCAATCAGGTGCTCGGACATAAGATCGAAAGATGCCTGGGCGTCAAGCGTCGTTTTCGATAGGTTGCTTCCTCCCGTTGCCATCACCATCAAGGCTCCAAGATTCTTGTTGAAGTCTTCAAAGGAGCTATTAGTTATCAGACCGTTGTTATCAAATCCAGTCGCATAAGCGGCAATTGACGCCTTATTGATATCGTCAATGCTCACATGCTCCGCAACAGCAGCAGCAACATAGGGATTCGAAAGATGTTCGCCGTACTTCTCGTTAAACAAGCGGACATCCGCAGCTGTCATCGGCTCCTTTTTCAAAGCATCCGCAATCTTCGGAGCAAGCTCTTGCGCGAATTGCCACTCAGCTGCACTATCAACAATGGGAGTATCCGATCCGAAGATCGCCGCTCCAACGGCGTTGCGTCCAGCCTTTACGGCGTCGCGAGGGACTACGCTATCCGCGATTCCATTGATTGTCTTTGCCGCTTCACTTGCAGCTGTGCTGAGCGCCGTAATCTTCTTGTCATACGAACTTTTAAGATCACTCTGCTTGCTGATGATCTCCTGACGAGCTCTTGCCAAAGCAGCTTCACGATCATAATCTGGGTCGCTTGCAGCATCAGCTTCAATTTGTGCGACCCTATCGCAATAGTTGCTCAGCTCAGTATCCCACTCTTCCTGAAGTGTCTTGACCTCAGAAATAGCAGTATCAACCTCGCCCCTCCACGTTTCCAGTACACCCGCTGGCTCAGGGAATTTCCCTGACAAGGATGAGACTTTCGTGCCCATTGTCTGGATCTCGGTAACAACGGCCTGAGCTGTTTGGCCCGACCACTGCTCCGTGGGAATCGAGGCATTCTGAACAGCTTGGACATTGTTGGCCAACGCCGAACCCGTTGCCCTCCAATGCGAAGCGACTTCAGAAGCTGAAGAAACAGCCTTCGGAGCCTCTAGAGCCGAACTACCAGAACGAAAATCAACGCCACTCATTTGTTCCACTCAACTCCCAAGCGAGCCGCACGCTCACGGTTGTACTGCTCAGTGCTGTCAAAGTTCTTGCGAGCGCTCTCAACTCCGGAACCCAAGGTCGCAAAAGCATCCGAATACTCTAAGACGACCATCGACATTGCGTCAGTAAAATTTTTCGCCGCCTGGAGCAACTCACTCGGGCCTTCACCCCCAGGACCGGGAAGAGCAAAAGCAACAGAGCTCGTTGAAATACGTTTAGCCGAGGCACCAATCCCCGCAAGAGTGTCAGCGTCAGTCCACTGGTCATTCGCAACAACGCCGACTCCGGCACTGTCGAAATTAATCTGGCCGGCGGTCGATTTTTCAGCTCCGGTCATTGGAAGTACTCTTCTCTTTCCAACGTGGTAACACCACTTGCCTGAGCAATACCTTCGTATTCCCATTTGGCGCGCGAATAGATCGATCATTAAATTAGCAGTTCAACGACCTCTTCTTCAAAACACCGGAAATAATTCAAGCAAATACCGTCTGATACGCGTTTAGTTTCCTCAATGCCCAAAGCAGCCGACATACTTGCCACCAGATTCTTTAGTCTTGCTGTGTCAACCTCAACTTCGTGAAAGAATCCCAGGTTGTCTTATCAGCAGCCTCAAGCGGCGCCTTCAAGTAGGTATGCTCCTTCAAAAACGCCCGGAAGCGCCCTTGCTGCGTTTCCGACATCGAATTGTAGGACGGCAAATCTCCATCACCTTGCGCTTTAACACCGTCGCTATGGACAGCTTCTTCCTTCAGGAACTGTGAAACAAGTTCTTGCTTCGACTTATCTTCAGAATTCGCCCATTGATCCCCCGAAGCATAAGTTTCGGCAAGAGTATCTGCGACCTGCTCATTCGCCGCGTAATGACTATTAACAGCATCATTGAGCTT
>USHU01000028.1 GCA_900554605.1 uncultured Actinomyces sp. | reverse complement strand
TCAGTGTACCGATGATGGCGATAGCACCAATGTAGAAGAACATGATGCGCCAGAAGACCGACTTAATGGCGCGAGGCACATCGCGGTGAGGATTGCCCGATTCCGCTGCGGCAACACCAACAAGCTCGGTCCCTTGGAATGAAAAGCCGGCGATCATAAAGATCGTAACAATGGGCAGGAAGCCGCCGTGGAAGGGTGCATCTTCAATGCGCCAGTTCGCAAAGCCAGGCGAGCCGTTGCCCAGAATGCCGAAGATCATGGCAACACCGGAGATCAGGAAGACGATGATGGTCACGACCTTAATGGTTGCCAGCCAGAATTCAGCTTCGCCATAAACCCGTGCGCTGAGCGCGTTCAAAACGGTGAGAAGGACGAGGAATCCCGCTGCCCACATCCACCCCGGAACGTCCGGGAACCAGTAGGACATGACGATTCCCGAGGCGACAAGGTCAGCTGAGACCGTCACGGCCCAGTTAAACCAGTAGTTCCACCCCATCGCGAAGCCAAAAGAAGGGCTAATGAAGCGCGCGGCATAGGTTTGGAAGTTGCCGACAACCGGCATGTGCGCGCTCATTTCACCGAGCGACTGCATCAGGAGAAGTACCATGAGGCCGATAGCGGTGTAGGCGACGAGTGCGCCACCCGGTCCGGCCGTTGAAACCGTAGCGCCCGAGGCGACGAAGAGACCGGTTCCGATCGCACCGCCGATGGCGATCATCTGCATATGTCGACCACTCAGAGCGCGCTTCAGATCTGTACGCTCAGCGACCTGCCCGCAATTGCCACATTGCTGCGCATAGGGTCCTGCAGAATCTTCTTTTGTTTGAGGTTGCGACCAGAACATAATGATTCTCCTACGAATCTTTTGTGACCTGAGCCTAGGCTCAAGTTAGTGGTACAAGTGTACTACTATGCATCGCCAATACTATTCATTCCCAGCGCAATCGCAGAAATTTTGCAGCAGAAATGGCAAGATTGCAGACTTTTCTTTCTTTTTACGATCCCATTAATTGGACAAGGAGGCAAAGTTTGTGGGAAGCGCTCACCGTCTAGGCCAATTCGCGCGCTTAAACCATGCCCGTTTTCCAATATTTATGTAGCGCACTATCAAGAAGTTCAAAAGCAGTGACACGAACATCACGACCTTCAGAAAGCGCAGAAACGGCAGCGCCATCAACAAGGGCAATAACAACTTCGGCCGGAAGATCAACCCCGACCGCCGATAAAACAGTTGTTACCGCAATATTGAGTCGAACACGACCGAATTGATATGCACTGGCAACGAGCGCCGCTCCGCCCGCAGAGACGAGCTGCTCATAGTGCCCTTTAAGATTTTCATCATCAGGAAGCGTCGCAGAAAGGATCAAATCGATCCTCTCCTTTACCGAAGCGTCACTCTTGAGCTTTCGAGCTCTAAAAGCAGCGCGTTCGGCACGCTCAGACCAACGGCTCATATTAGCCAGGCCCGCCTGGTGAAGAAGATCCTCAAGGCCATCAAAATAGTATGTTGTTGCGGATAAAGAGCACCCAGCAAGCCGCGCGACGGAACGGTGCGAAACCGCTTCCGGCCCACCCTCACGAAGCAAGGTGGCAGCAGCGTCAATGATCAGCTGGCGCTTATCGAGGCCTTTTCGCGTGCTTGCAGTGTGCGAGATTGCGCCAGCAGACATCTGGGTCTCCTTTCTAGTACGAGCGTCCTAAACAATCTGATTTATTCAGAGTTATGCACTTAACGGCCATACTATCCCCCACCTATTTCTTTCGCAGATTTAAATAGGTGAGAAAAAGAACTCGGAACCTTTGCCGTCGCAACACCGCGCAAAGGTTCCGAGTTCTATTTTCCTGTTACCCCTGAGACTGGGCGCTTTCCGCTTGCTCGCGATCGAGAGCACTTGTCGCGTGCTGTGGAATCGCAAGCATGGCAGTGAGCGCCAAGAACGCAATGAATGCCAGGTAGTAGGCGGGTGCCAGGGACGAACCCGTGTATTGGATCAGTGCCGTGGCAATTGTCGGAGCTGTTCCACCCAGAAGCGCATTTGCCGTGTTGAAGGACAATGCGAATCCGGTGTAACGAACCTCAGTCGGGAAGGACTCAGCGAGGAAGGTCGCCAAGGTACCGTCGTTAATCGTCAGCAAGATTGCAAAAGCAATTTCACACAGCAGGACGACCCAGACGTTACGAGTTCCCATGAGCATGAAGATCGGAACTGTCAGCACGATGAAGGCAACTGATGCAATCAGCAGCATCTTTCGCCGTCCATGGGTATCTGACAGATGCCCCATCAACATGATCGAGCCGATGTAGACAATCAGCGGTGCGGTTGATAGTGCTGTCGCTAAATCAGACGAGAAGCCAAGTTCCTGCTCAACATAGGTCGGCATGTAGCTCAGCAACAGGTAGAAGGCGACTGCATTCAGCGATGCCACGCCGAAGGAGACACAAATCGTACGGGTGTGATCCTTGAGGACCTTCGCCATTGGTACGCTCTGCTTCTGACCACCACTGATCGCTTCCTTCATTGCGATGTAGGTTGGCGAATCTTCCAGGTGGAGTCGGATGTAGCGACCAATCATACCGAGGGGACCTGCAAGCAGGAACGGAATTCTCCATCCCCACGATTCGATCTGTGCATCCGACAGGAAGTGGAAGAGGCAGGCGGTCAAGAACGATGCAGCAAGCAAACCAACTGCAGTCGACGCGGGAACCAGCGCAGTGTACATACCGCGCTTCTTCGGCGGTGCATATTCTGCGAGGAATGTTCCCGCTCCGGCGTATTCGCCCGAGGCCGAGAAACCCTGGATCATACGGAGGACGAGAAGGCAGATGGCTGAAGCTAGACCGATTGTCTTATGCCCAGGCAAGAACGCAATCAGGAATGTCGAACCCGACATGATGAGGATCGACCAGGAAAGGGCCGATCGACGACCATACTTGTCACCCCAGACACCCCAGATGAGACCACCAATGGGACGCAGGATGAAGGACATTGCAAAGATTGCGAATGCTGAAATCAGCTGGATGTTCTTATCCTCGGATGGGATAAAGACGATGCCGATAACAGCTGCCAGGTAGCCGTACGAAGCGTAGTCGAACCACTCAATAAAATTACCGATGAACGAGGCGCCGGCAGCGCGTCTGAGAGTCTTAAGTTTCTCGTGTTCTTCGGCGCTCATCTCATGGTGGAGGAATGTGTGGTGTTCGCTGCCACTATCAGATTGTGCTTGACCACTCATCGTGCCTCGACCTCCTTAAGCGCATCACCCTCCTCTACGGGAGCCGCGGTCTTATCCTTGAACAAGATCGGGCCGATGCCGCCGATAACGATCAACAGACCACCGATGGCACCCGTAACGGTCATGCTTTCGCCCCAAACGAAGATGCCAAGAGCAATTGCAACCGGGCATTCCCAGTAGGAGATCGTCGAGATCTTGACTGCAACAAGGTTACGGCCAGCGATAACAAGTGAACCAAGTGCGATCAAACCACAGACGATGAAGAGAACAACGGCCCATCTCCAGTTCGAAGCAGTAAAGGAGGCGACGCCGTGCCAGGGGCGCAGAATGATGCTCATGACGAGTGCAGCGCTAGCTGCAAAGACAAAGTTCCAGAATCCACGAACGGTGGAATCCATATCGCGGCGGTAGCCGTAGAAGAACATCGACAGACCGTAGAAGACACCGGACAAGAAGCCGAAGAGGTCACCAAGAGGCTTTTGCGGGTATTCAGCAGTTGCACCCGAAAGGTCAAGACCAAACTTCAGGTGGCCGTCAGTCCAATCGATGACGCCAATCGTCAAGAGCATGCCGATGAAGACCATTGCCAGGAATGTTCCTGCGAGAAGGCTGATGTGTTCCTTTCGGAAGATTCGAGCCAAGATCGTACAGAATAGAGGACCGGTATAGATCAAGAAGACAGCGTTTGCAATCGAGGTCATCAGCGTCGACGAAATGTAGAAGCCAAGGGACAGGCCAATACTCACGCCGCCCATGATGACCGAGAAGGAAACCTTAGCCTTCCACAGATCGCGGAACTTTCCTTGGATAATCGCGATGATCATGAAGCCGAACATCGCGGTGGTCATACGACCACAGGAGAGGAACGAACCAATAACTGCCTTGTCTTCGGGCAGCAGTCCCTTGGTGGCGCCGCGAGAGAAGGTACCAACCATTGCCATACCTGTAGCGGCAATGAGGATAGCGATGACACCGAGCTTGTCGTTCATTTTGTAGCTAGATTGTGTGGACATCTTCGTCCTTTCTAAAACCTGGAAGTGTTAATGCTTCAGCAGAACCAGGTCCGCGGGCTAAGGGGAACAACAAGCTCGATTAGCGTTCCCGATTGGGCAACCACGTCCCCGTTACTTCCCCGGATAGTCACGACATTTCACCACCGGGGAATTCCTGTGCAGATAGGGGTTAGGCCCCCCCGATACAGAATTGGAGGAATCGGGGGGGCCTAGCCGTTAGATCGTCAGACCAGCGTGGGATCGTCGACCTGGTTGGGGAAGTAATCCTCGCAGCCGCCTTCACGGTAAACGTCAGCGGTCGCGCAGTGCAGGCCGCCGCCGAATGCGTAAGCATCGCGGAAGGGAACGGGGATAACGTTCATGCCCAGCTTGTCCATCTGCTCCAGCTGGTGGACCTCAGAGGCCTCAACACAGACGGTCTTGTGGTCGATAACCAAGCAGTTCATGGACAACCACACCGAGGAGTAGCACAGCGGCGGCGGGGTGGTGTGTGCCGGATCTGCGGCGTCAACGATCTGCCAATCGTTGGCTTCGAAGATCTTGCGCTGCTCTTCGGGCAGACGACGGTGGGGGTTGTTGATGATCAGGCCCGGACGCAGCGGCACGAAGGTCGCGTCGATGTGGATCGGGTAGGGATCACCGGGGAAGTTCACAGCGTGAACACGGAAATCGGGGTAGTAGCGCTTGAACCACTCCATGGCCTTACGGTTGGTGGTGAGGCCGTGCTGGATGAAGAGGTCCTTGCCGACGCGCATGACGTCAGCTGCGTCCCACATGGGCTCAACTTCGGTGGTCACGAAGTCCTTGGCAGCGGTGCGCTCGAGGCGCTCCTCGAGGGTGATGCGCTCATCGTAGTAGTTGTGCTTGTAGGACTTGTCGGTCAGACGAGGACGAGGAGCCTGGGTCCAGAGGAACTCGGGATCCTGCTCGAAGTACTCGTTCATGAGGGGCCAGTAGGCCAGGTACTCGAAGTAGCGGCAGCGGAAGGAGTTTGCTGAGGAGAGGATCTCGTTGCCCATCGTGAGCAGGATGTCACGAGGAGGCATCTGGGTGAAGCCGGACTCGGTGCGGAAGTCGGGAGTCTTGATCTCCTGGTTCCACTGCAGCGGGGTCGGGCGGTCAACCTTGACGCCGAGGCCTTCGAGGATCTTGACGTAGTTGTCGAGCTGCTCGTTAGCACGCTCAACGGTGGCGGTGGGACGGGGTCCCCACATGCCGCGCATCTCGGAGTCGATCGGCACCTTTTCGGAGGTGGCGGGCTCTTCGGGCGGAATTACGGAGAAGTCCGCGCGACCAACGATAACATGCTTCAGCGGATCGAAATCGTTCCACGAATTGACGATCTTCGTCATTGTGTTCACTCCCTTGTGAGTGTATTAGTAATTTTTCCTCAAATTTCTTTGAGGGATGGCGGAGAAAACCGCTCTCGAAACAGTTGCCAACCAAGGTTGGCGATCTCCAAGTGGGCGGGTTTTCCCGCCCTTCTTCGGTTCCCCGAAGAAGCTTGGTTCCCTTGGGCACTGTGGCCCCTGGGTCCGCTTCCCCCTCGGGAGGTGTGTGGAGCGTGAGGGGGAAGCGGAAGTGCTATTGAGCCTTATCAGGCGTTGTAGGTTCCGTCGGGCGTCACGATCGTGCCGGCTTCCCGGGCGATGATCTTCGTGGCATCCTCGAGGCGACCGATTGCAGCGACGCCGCCGGTCAGCTCGACGAAACGGCACACGGCCTCGACCTTCGGGCCCATTGAGCCAGCGGGGAATCCGTATCCACGCATCTCGGCCGGGGTTGCGCGATCAATGCGACGAGCGTTCGGGGTGCCGTAGTCAAGCTGCGCACCGTCAACGTCGGTCAGGATGATCAGCATGTCCGCTTCGAGGGAGTCTGCCATGACAGCTGCCGTCAGGTCCTTGTCGATGACGGCCTCGACGCCTTCGAGCTTGCCCTCGCCGTTGCGAACGACCGGAACGCCGCCGCCACCGCCACAGATCACCGTGGCGCCGGCATCAAGGAGGACCTTGATGAGCGGGGTTTCAATCACGCGCTGCGGCTTGGGTGAACCCACGACGCGGCGGAAGTATTCGCCGTCTGCCTTGACAACCCAACCGCGCTCTGCGGCAAGCTTCTCAGCTTCTTCCTTCGAGTAAACCTCGCCAATGAACTTGGTGGGGTTCGCGAAAGCGGGATCGTCGGCCAGAACCAGGGTCTGGTTGATCAAAGCCATGACGTTGGCGCTGGGGAGAGCATTCTTAACACCCTGCTGGAGCCAGTAGCCGATCATGCCCTGGGTTTCTGCACCCAGCGTATCGAAGGGGTAGGGCTCAGACAGGCGAGCATCGGATGCGGATTCCAGTGCCAGGACACCAACCTGCGGACCATTGCCGTGAGTGATGACCAGTTCATGGTCCTTTGCGAGCTTCGCGAGCTGCTCGGCTGCCAGGTTGACGTTTTCAATCTGGTTGCGAGCGTCCGGCTTCTCACCGCGCTTGAGGAGGGCGTTGCCGCCCAGTGCAACTACGATGCGCATGTTACTTTTCTTCTCCGAGGGTGGCGACCATGACGGCCTTGATGGTGTGCATGCGGTTCTCAGCCTGATCGAAGACAATCGAAGCGGGCGACTCGAACACGTCGTTGGTCACTTCCAGGCCGTTGCCCATGCCGGTCTTCTCAAAGATGTCCTGGCCAACGGTGGTGTTGATGTCGTGGAAGGAGGGCAGGCAGTGCAGGAACTTGACATCCGGGTTACCGGTTGCAGCCATGAGCTCTGCGTTGACCTGGAAGGGACGGAGCAGGGCGATGCGCTCATCCCACTTTTCCTTGCTTTCACCCATCGACAACCAGATGTCGGTGTAGATGAAGTCTGCGCCCTTAACGCCCTCTTCGATGTTGTCGGTGACGAGGACCTTGCCACCGGACTTTGCTGCGAGCTCTTCAGCAGCTGCAACGACCTCGGGAGCGTTGAAGAGTTCCTTGGGGGCAACCATGCGGACATCCATGCCGATCATGGCGCAGGAGATGAGAATCGAGTTGCCGACGTTGTTGCGGGCGTCGCCCACGTAAGCAATGCTGATTTCGTTCGGCTTCTTGCCGGAGGCCTCGAGCATGGTCAGCTGGTCAGCGAGCATCTGGGTGGGGTGCCAGTCATCGGTCAGACCGTTCCACACCGGAACACCGGACAGAGCGGCGAGCTCGTCAACGTGTGCCTGCTTCTTGCCACGGAACTCGATGCCGTCGTAGAAGCGGCCGAGAACGCGAGCGGTGTCGGCGACGGACTCCTTGTGACCCATCTGGGATCCAGTGGGATCGAGGTAGGTGACGTGTGCGCCCTGGTCGTATGCCGCAACCTCGAAGGAGCAGCGGGTACGGGTCGAGGTCTTTTCGAAGATCAGCGCAATGTTCTTGTCGACGAGGTACTTTACCTCGCGGCCGGCCTTCTTTGCGGCCTTCAGTTCGGCTGCCAGATCGAGAAGGTAGAGCCACTCTTCAACGGTGAAGTCGGTTTCCTTCAAGAAGTGACGTCCGTGCAGGGGGAACTCCATTGTTGTTTCCTTTCAGAGAGTTTTGTTGTTTTCTTCCGCGTGGAGGGCAGGCCGCTCAGACCGCTTCACGCACGACCGGGCACGACATACAACGCGGGCCACCACGGCCTCGGCCAAGCTCATCGCCTGGGACAGTGATCACTGTGATGCCGTTTTCGGTCAAGAAGTCGTTGGTGGTGATGTTGCGCTCGTAGGCGTAGACAACGCCGGGGGCGCCAGCGAGGACGTTGGAACCGTCGTTCCACTGTTCGCGTTCTGCTGCGAGGGCGTCCATCGGAGGAGTCAGGACCTTGATATCGTCCAGGCCAAGTGCGTGTGCGATGACCTTGTGCATGTCCTGAGGATCGTGGGCGGCTACCTTAATGCCGCCTTCACCGTCGGAGGTCAGGGTCATGGATTCAACCATTCCCATGCCCGCGTACTTCGTGAAGACTCCATAGTCGGCCTGGGTCATGACGGTATCGAGGTGCATCTGTGCACGTTCCTTGGCCATATCCAAGGCGATAACCTGCTTGACCTCGCTGTTGCCGAAGAGACGGCGGGCCATGCGCTCAACACCGGCGGGGGTGGTGCGTTCGCTCATGCCGACCAGCACAGCGCCGTTTCCGATAACCAGGACGTCTCCGCCTTCAACGGTTGCCGGGCCTGCCTCGTTGCCATTGCACCACTTCTTGATCGAGGGGTCCTGGAAACGCGGGAGGTAGTTGTAGATTGCCTCGTAGTTAATGGTCTCGCGGCGACGTGCTTCCTTACGCATCGAGTTGATTGCAACGCCGTCGTAAACCCAGCAGGAGGTGTCGCGAGTGAAGAGGTGGTTCGGCAGAGGTGCGACAACGAAAGAGGTCGCACCCATAGCGTCGTAGATCACGGAAGAAATGGGGCCGAGGTTGAGTTCGGCGAATTCTTCCTTGGTCAGGCCCGCAACCATGAGTTCTGCAAGCTGAGCTCCCGTAAGGGATTCGCCGTAGGCGCGCATCGCTTCGGCAATCGCAACGCCGTGGCTCTCTTCGGTGAATACAGAGGTCAGAACGTGCTGGCGAGCCGCAGGAATATCCATTGCTTCGGCCAGTAGATCCTGGAAGTAGAGGACCTCTGTTCCCTGAGTACGCAGGGAGTTCGCGAAGTCGTCGTGCTCTGCTTGAGCGTGCTCAAGCCAAAGCATGTCATCGAAAAGGAGATGTTCCATATTCGATGGGGTCAGGCGCAGCATTTCGCGTCCGGGGCGATGAATGATCACCTGGCGGAGGCGCCCGATCTCGGAAGTAACACTTGGTTGCATTTCTTGTGGTCCTCTTCTGCTTCTTCGCATCATGAGTTAGATCACCTGGAGATGGAACAAGCGTACCACTTCGTTTCAGAAAAATCACTTATCCAAAGCTGTGAAAATGCTCAGACTGTATAAATATGCGGACAAAAGTCCCTTATTCCCGCGGAATATATCGACCAGAGTAGACCGACCGAATTTGTCCGATAAGTAAACAAAAGAATATATTCCTGAAATATTCGTCATATGTGATGCAAAACACATTAAAAGCCTGGGGGTTAACCCAGGCTTTTAGTGTAGAGAGATCAA
>USHU01000027.1 GCA_900554605.1 uncultured Actinomyces sp. | reverse complement strand
GAGCCATTAGATGGCCGAGCGGCGCAGTCGACGACGTTCGCGCTCTGACAGGCCACCCCAAATTCCGAAGCGTTCATCATTTGCCAATGCGTATTCAAGGCACTGCTGGCGAACCTCGCACGATTGGCACACGGCCTTTGCTTCGCGAGTTGAGCCTCCCTTTTCAGGGAAGAAGGCTTCGGGGTCGGTCTGAGCGCACAGTGCGTGCTGCTGCCAGGCTAGGGGACCGTCAGAGAAGGGAAGAGCTTCAACATCGGCGTCAGACCACTCAATAGGGCCGTCACCCAGAATGTTCCACACGATATTTTCCCCTCTGTGTGATGGTTTGTAACAAAAAGGTCAATACGAGAATTACACGCGTGTCGTTCGCACCTGTCAAGCCGATTGAGGTTAAAGAAGGTGGCGAAAATAGGGCTTGAAAACACTGCACGAATTGACACTTTGCGCAAGTCCAAAAGCGCATGAAACCGCCGTTTCCGCGGAATTAAGCCAAAACCTGAACATCTTTCTGAACAGTTCCTGAGAATTTGAGGCAAAAACAGCATATTTCCGCCGTTTCAGCTACCCTTTTTCCATGCAAGCTATCTCACATTTTCTCTCCGTTACCCAGAACGCGAATCGCCCAATTTTGACCCACTATCACAGTTTTCGAGATGAAATTTCGGGTCCCGTGGCAGCTCGCTGGGTCGCGAAAATGGCGAATTTACTTGCATCAGACCTGAGCCCAGATCTCTTTGGCGACAGCGAAAGCGCTCCGCGCATCCTCATTAACCTCCCAGGGGGCTGGCAGAGCACGTTTTGGCAGGTCAGCGCTAATTTCATGGGCTGGGAGACCCAGAATGGCGCTATTTCTCAGGTTTCACCCAGCAACGCTTTCAGCTTCGATGTGCACGTGAGTGACGAGCTAGCGACCCTTGAAGCAAGCACTGCAGCATGGCGCCTGGCCCACTCCATCACTCCCCTGGCTATGCGCTGGAGAGGTTCTTTACCCGCTGGGATCCTTGACGCACTGGCCGAACTCATGGCACAAAGCGATCAATTTGAGTACGAGGCACTGGAGAGCGCGCCTGCCCTAGATGACTACATCGCACAAGTAGACGCCGACGAAGATGCCCTGTTCAATGCGGCCTCGGCACTGGGGATGCCGACGCGCCTCGGCGAGAACTTCCCAAGTGCTCCCCTACTTACGCGCCTGTGGATGGATGGCCACGGCGTAGTGGTCGTCGACAAGTCGCATTATGGCGCCCAGAAGGCTCAGGAGATCTTCGCCAGCGAGAAGGTCCGCCTTGTCGTAGATGAGGAGCTGAAAGCGCCGCACTCAAGGGGCTGATCCACAGTCCTTGAGTGGCGCAGATGAAGACACCTCATCACTTCTTCAAGTGGAAGATCTCTGTTCCCGCGCGATTAATGCGTGCGCCGTCACCGGTTTCGATATCCCAGCAGACCATTGCTTCGTTTGTGCTGGCACACACGTCATTGCCTGCGTAAACGGTTTCGCCATAGGCAAGGGTTCGCAAACGCTCACCCTGGTTCGTGGGAAGCGGCCCATCGCGACGAGCGGCAATTTCTGGCATTTCCCGATCTTCGGAATAACCTGCAAAAACGATGGTATCTTTCGCTATCGGTTTCGAACCTGGGAATAGCACCGCATCGCCATAGGGCTTATCTACTCGATAGGAATCAACCACGCATAGTTGCAAAAGGTCGCTGGAGAACAAGCAATGAATGTTTCCAGAGGGCGAGTTCACCCAGATTCCTTTGGCATCCCCCGTATCCTCCAAGCGGGTTGCCCCCTGAGGAATCGTGCCAAGAGTTGGGGTCACTCCCCCACCTTGGGTATTCGCCGTGGCACTTTGCGTCGAGGCCGTGGGGGAAGAACCTTGGGAAGTCTCGCTTTGCGCGCCCGCCTGCGTTCCGTTTTCGCCTGCCGAGGCCGCCGGAGAGTTCTGCGCACTCCCGCCGCCTGTGTGTGCCCTGCAGGAAGTCAGAGCAAGGCTAAACAGAGCAATGAGGGCGACGGCAGACACTTTGATGATGGGAGCACGCATGACAGAACCTCCAACAGCATTGTTTGGGATGCGTTGGAAGGAAGTATATCTACTTATTGCGCGTAAAAATGAACCTATACCCCAAGTAGTTACACACCGCTCCAGTGCCCATGGCAACGATCTTTGCCGCTGGCTTGAGTAAGGACAGCGAGAGTCCCAATCCAAGAGCGGGAAGACCGTGGACAATCGCCCAAATGATGGCAGATTGAAGGACCATTCCCGTGAACAGCGTTAATCCCGCAAAAGAGAAGAACGAGGCCCAGGAAAAACCTTTTGCTTGGAAGACGAAGTGCTGGTTAATCCAGTAGCTCACGCATACGGTGATAATCGTTGAGGTGACATTCGACGGGATCACCGGCAGATCGAAGCCCACCGAGAGCAGCGAGAAGAGCGAAAAGTCCAGAAGCGAGGTTCCAACACCCACCAAGAGGTAACGGTAGAAGGAACCTGCTTCAAGAAGACGCTTCCACGCCTTTTGAAAGACGTTCATAGATGCGTTGTCGCTTATCAGTTCGGGAGTACCGAGGAGTAGCGCAGGTACGCCAAGCGCATGGCTTCGCGGCGGGTCTTCAAGTTACCCGATTGAAGTAGTCCAACCACGAAGGACAAAACGCCGACTATTACCAGTGAGGATGCCAGTACAGCGCTGGGCAGCTTGGGAACATTGCCCGCCTGGATGAAATGCCAGATGACAGGGCCTCCAAAGCACAGGGCCAGGAGCATGAAGATTGCGGAGAAGATTCCGTAGAAGGCCATGGGGCGTTCGTGCGCAACCAGTCGGCCAATCAGCCCGAGGATACGGAAGCCATCGTGGAAGGTACGCAGCTTGGATTCTGAGCCTGCGGGGCGGTCCTTGAAGCCGACGCCGTACTCGGCCTGAGGAACACGCAATGCCATGGAGTGGACCGTGAGTTCGGTTTCGATTTCGAACTCACGAGAGAGCGCCGGGAAGGACTTCACAAAACGACGAGAGAAAACCCGGTAGCCGGAGAGCATGTCGGTAACAGTGTCACCAAAGAGGAATCCGACTAGGGAGTTGAACATCTTATTGCCCTGGGCGTGGCCCGGGCGGTAGGCGGAGTTGTCCTTGTCGTCAACGCGGCAGCCCAGAACGTGATCAAGGTTTTCACGAACCAGCAGATCGATCATCTCGGGTGCGGCCGAAGCATCATAGGTATCGTCGCCGTCGATCATCACGTAAACATCGGCGTCGATGTCTGCGAAGGCACGACGCACAACATTGCCCTTACCCTTACGGGTTTCGGTGCGAACGATTGCGCCTGCTGCGGCTGCAACTTCAGCGGTGCGGTCCGAAGAATTGTTGTCGTAAACGTAGACTTCAATTCCGGGAACTGCATTCTTCAGGTCCGTGACAACTGTGCCAACTGCGGCTTCTTCGTTGTAGCACGGGACGATTGCTGCGATACGCACCTTGAATTCCTTTACTCCGACATCGGGGGTTGCAGGCAGAACCTGCACTCATGCGTATAGCCTAGCGAAGATCACTGCAATTTAGCGAGACAGCACCCCCGGCAAGTCTGTTTTCTAACAGCGCTTCGCGTGGACAGTTAACTTATTTGACACCCAAGGGAACCAACGACTGTTTGTGCTCAGGTATTCGTCAAGGAAGAAGCAACCGCTCCCCCACTCTCTAAGACCGGGAAAGCACTTTCAGAAAAGCCTTTTCGCAAGGCTGGACAACGAGCCGGAAAATTACGAAACATACACCTAAAAGCACGAGGTAAATGAGCACGATGCTCAAAGAGGCATATGCAAGTCGCCATACTCCGCTAGGGCTGGGAACCGAGAAAACAAGTCCCCACAGGTGGGGCTTAAAAATAAAATTCTCGTGAAGAAGATAGACACCAAAAGTCGCCGGAGAAAGTGTCAGGACAAGGGAGGAAATTCTCTCATGCGTCGATGCATGCGTACGGCCTGAAATGTACTGAAGTGTCATGAGGAAAATAAGCACGCCACAAATCACGGAAAGGATCGGAGAAGCCCCTGTACCGGCTGTGAAGAGATTTCCTGGGTAGTACAACTGTTCCCTAAGGAAAGAAGAAACAGCAATTGTATGCGTACCAACCATGCAAATGAGCGCGCAGAGTATCATGATCGCCATCGCGAAATACCAACGTACGCGAGGCAAGCGATCTTCGTGTCGACGAATCAAAGCCCCGATGAGATAGAGAGTGCACAGATAGGACGCATCAGTAAAAGCCCATGTGTTCGCAGGATTCAGAATATGCCAGATAAAGGTAATCCATAGCGATAGGCACAGCAGTGCCCCGTGCTGGCGAGCTGAGGTCGCGTCAAGAAGAATATTGATATAAGGCGCGACAATCACCATCACAACGTATGCACTGATGAACCAGTACGCTCCGAATGTCACCGGGAAAACAGACATCAGGATAGAACGAGGATTGACAAAATATTGACTGGATCCCACAAAGTGCGACAGAACAAAGTAAGCACCCCATAATCCACATGAATAAATGAAGGTCTGAATCCAGATCTTTGCTACTCGTGTGAACGGGCTGCGTGTACTACGCGATAAAAAGTAGGCCGAGATGAGAACGAAAATTGTCACGCCTACTTGCCCCGGCATGATTGTGACCGCGTGGAGCGCTGATTTCCATGACTGGGCGAGTGCTGGATCTATGCGTGAGGGAGAATCATCAGAAGCAAAATAGTGCGTCGCAACAATGAGAAACATCGAAAATATGCGGAGAAGTTCGAGTTCCCAATGACGTTTCGTCGCTGGCTTCCCTATTTGTGCAGCACTCATTTTGTTCTTTCCACCTCTGATCGACAGATCAAGAACTTAGATTCGCGCGAATAAGGGAAGGTGTGAGCAGTTTGAGCTGCTCGCACCTTCCCTTATCTCACAGACCGAAAGTCTTTTCCCAAGCCTGGACTGAAACCAATTCGGGAAGAGCTTCCCGATACTCACGGCTGAGCGAGGCCCAACGACGAATGAGCTCCGCGTGGAGCGCAATGCTCTCTGTCAGAGCACGACGGTAGTGCTTCGCATCGCGCTGGTAGCGCCACGCACCAGAACCTTCCGCGTTCGACACCAGAGCAGAGTTGAGGTTTGCAAGCCTCCACCAACGAGCATCCGTGCTGGAGAGAACATCCTCAACACGATCCTCACGGTGTTCTCCTTCAGGCAGGAATTGCTTGGTGATACCAGCAATTGCCTTCGAGATGAACTGGGCACGTGAATCCGGCTTTGTTCCCACGGGAGCGGGCTTCTTGCGATGTACCGCCGGGAAGTCTGCGGCCTCAGTCATCAGGCGTGCATCGGTGTATTCCTTTGCCTTTGCACGTGCCTCGGCAGCGCGGGTGTGCATTGACGGGTGCAAGTGGCCAGGGCCAAGCAAGACATCCTTGAGTCCTTGGCGGCGCAGATCGGCGCTGTAGTACTGCAGCGAGAGTAGCGCGCGAACGTCCGAGGCCAGCGAAGTCTTCGGGAAGGATGCACCGCGCGGGTAGGGAGAGTGCAGCAGTGCTGCAACCCAACGGTTGCGCTGGTGGAAGTAAGCCCGCCAATCCAGACCGTCGTCTTTTTCGGTCCACGGCACGTGCCACACGGCAGCGCCGGGCAGAGAGACCGTCGGGAATCCGTGCTCTGCTGCACGCAGACCGTATTCGGAGTCGTCCCACTTGATAAAGAAGGGCAGGGACAGACCGATCTCAGCAACAACGGGCTTGGGGATCAAGCACATCCACCAACCGTTGTAGGCAACATCGATGCGGCGGTTCAGGCGAGGATCATTGCGGATGGTGCGCTGAGCCAAGTCAACCGTTGCGAGTTCGGGGTTGACAGCTCCCCACCAGAACTTGTGAGCATCGATCGTTTCACCCATCGAGTGCAAAATCGTGCGTTCATTCGCATTGAACATATGGCCACCAACAATGGTTGGCGTCAAAGTGTGCTCTGCGAAGGCGAGGGCGCGGAGCAAGCCTTCAGGCTCGATGACGGCGTCATCGTCGAGCAGCAGGACGTAGTCCGAATCGGGGTTCTTGAGCATCTCGTACATGCCACGAGAGAAACCTCCGGAACCGCCCAGGTTCGCCTGTTCGATGACACGGAGCTTGCTTCCGAGTTCTTCTTGCAGACGCGGGTAACGCTCACAGTCCTTCACGTTCTTATTGCCCTGATCGACAATGAGAATCTCGGCGATGTGTTCAAGGACATCGGGTTCTGCTTGGAAGCGCTCCGCTTGCGTCAAGCAGTCTTCAGGAAGGTTGTAGGTGGTGATACCCACGGTCACATTGGCGTGACGGTCACCTTCACGAGAAGGAACTGACCAGGTTCCCCATTCCAGTTCGACGTCTTCCTTGAGGGCAGTGATTTCCGGCCAGATCCAGCCACCGTCACCGAAACGGTTCAGCGGAATATCAAAGCTCAGTTCACCAGATCCTGCCCGGGTTGCAACGGGAGTAAAGGTGCCGCGCGCAGAAGAACGCATGACCTCAACAACGGCCCTCTTTGACAGCTTGAGAGTCAGGCGAATGTTTCGAACATCCGTCCAACGCTGCCAGTAGGAGGCGGGGAATGCGTTGAAGTAGGTTGCAAGGGAGAGACGTTCACGAGCAGGAATGAGCATTGACGTGCGTGTCGCATCGACGCCGCGCGGCATCTCAAACTGCCGAAGAGTCAGGGCCTTCTCGTCTCCTTGCGACGCACTCAGCGCCGCGCTGGAAGGGGCAACTCCCCAGTCCACATAGAGCGGCCACAACGAAGTGTCGCTTTCTCCTGGAAACACCACGCGCTGAACGGGAACCCACTGTTGTTCGGTCACAGTTCTTTCAGCGACCGCTTCACTTTTTTCTTTCACGCGACACTCCTTCATTGTGTGCACTTATGTGGCAAGTCTATGTGAGAAAACGGAGGAAAATCTATGTCACAGCACCGCAGAGGCGTTGACTCTTAGCCAAGACCGCAGGCAGTGATCTTGTAAAGGCTGTATGGTCCGCGTTCCAGAACACGCTCAAAACCGGGTGTTTCCGGAGTAATATTCCGAATGCCGGTCCAAGGCGAGTGTTCATCAAAGATCTGTCGATGACGCTCAAGAACAATCGCGTAGCGGATATCCTCCTGTTGGATCACCGGGCAAATTTCTTGCGGGTCCTCGGAAACCTTGTACAAGTCATCCATGATGACAGTAGTATCCGGTTTCATCTGCCCAATCCAGTTACCTGGCATCGACGTAAAGACGACCGGCAATCCGCTGGTCGCGTATCCAAACATCGATCCATCAAAGGGATCATTAGCGACCTTCCCTTGGGTTCCGGTGATCTGGCGAGCCTCGTCCATGAAGGCGATTTCATCGGAATAGGTGTAGTGGCTTGCTCGGTCTTCAGCGGCATCTTGCATCGAATTGATTCGCCACTTGATGTTTCCCCCAGTCAGCGTGACCGCAGCGATCAGAGCATAGATGAGCGCAGAGGAGATGAAACGAAGAGCGGCGCCCTTGGGATGTGATGTCTTCACAAGATTTTCACTCAGCCACGCAAGAGCGAGCGCCATCAGCGGAACTGCAAGGATTGACATCGCACCGGCGGGGCGATAGGAGTCATGATACCAGAAGCCCGTCGCTATATTTCGGATGTGCCCTTCAAAGCCCGCACACAACACATAGAGGGCAGCGATAGATGCATAGGAAATAACAAGCCAGGCCCGACGGTATTTGATGGCGGCAAGAAGACCACCGATGGCAACGCCAATAGCAAGAAGCCACTGTGCAGCCAAACGCACCGATGCCGCATTCGTCGAGAGGAGAAGGACCGCTGCAATCGCGCGTTTCGGACTTTGGAAGGAATCCCAACGCCACGTCACAGTGCGTTGCATGAACGGGGCTTTATACAGCGCATACCACAAGCAAGCTGCAAGAACGATCAGCACGAGTGCGGTCAAAGTTGCCTTAATCATGCTCCCGCTGCGACGACGCACCTGGTTGAAGGCAAGAGCAACCACATAGGGGAAGAGAATGACCGCAAGGGTGAAGACCGAGTTGGGCTGAGCCAAAGCGATGGCTGCAAAACCACCAATAGCGATCAGAATCAGACCGCAGAGCTCAGCACCCTTGAATTGCTTCATAAGCACGCCTCGAAGCAAAACAACAAATGCCGCAAGGTAAGCAGGCGCAAGCGCGTAGGAGAAGAAGTTTGAGTACAAGACGCCGAAAGCAAGCAATCCCCACGGGTATGCCGCAAACAGAGAAGAAACCAGAACAGCAAAAACCGGCGACAGACGCACCTTCTTCCCGAAAAGCACGTCCGTCAGCACGGCAGAAGAAAGAGGCCAAATGGTCAGCAAAACCACCAAGCACGATGCGTTAATCGCAACCGTCATTGGGGTTCCCAAGCCGGAAATCACCATAGATACCCAGCCGTGCCACAGAGCGGGATAGAAGTGGGAGCCAACAGTCCCGTCAACAGCTGCGCTATGAAGTGAGGATCCGTCACCGCTTTCGATCAGCCAGCGGATCACCGACATATGGAAGGGGGTGTCGTAGGTTGAGAAGAAAGCCTGGGGAGAAGGAACAGAGCGAATGAAAACTCCGATTGCGATCACAGCATTAACAATCAGTGCACCGACCAGAGCGATGGCGCGCGAACCCGCCCAGCCCGAGAAAAGCTTCTTATAATTTTCAAGCCAGTTCCGAGGCCTCGAACCACACAACCACATGATCCCCGCAACCACGACGAAGACACCGACTTCGCAGCACAGGACAAACTTCAGACTCCAGTGTCCTGGAATAACGCCGCTCGCAAGTGACGCGAAGCCCAAGATCGCCGCTCCCGTCACGGGTGCGAAACCGACCGTATAGAGGCGTTTACGCAGGAAAAGAGCGTTAACCGCAATTCCGGGAACGTACAGGATCGCAGCCAGCACAAGCGCCGGAACGATCACCGAGAGCCATGCCATTTTCTCTCCTGATCTACGTGAAAAGCCTGTTACAAGGAACGCAGTCGATCGACTGCTTCTTGTGCTGTGCCGTCTACAAGAAGCTCACCGTGGTGGAGCAGTACTCCCCTATTGCACAGGCGCGCAATCAGGTCAAGATCGTGGCTCACAATCACCAAGGAAGTCCCTTGTTCTTGCATTTCATGGATACGGTCAAGGCACTTGCGTTGGAAGGGCTCGTCGCCCACAGCCAAAATCTCATCAACAAGGAAGATATCCGGGCTGGTGTGGACCGCAACGGCGAAAGCCAAACGCAAGAACATACCCGAGGAGTAGAACTTCACCTCGGTGTCGATAAACTTCTCAATCTCTGAAAAGGCGACAATATCGTCAAAAGCAGCTTCAATCTGCTCTTTACTCATGCCTAGGATCGCACCATTAAGAAAAACATTCTCGCGGCCTGTTAGGTCTGGGTGGAAGCCTGCGCCAACTTCAATGAGGCCAGCCATGCGTCCTCGGTAACCCACCGAGCCCTCGTCCGG
>USHU01000026.1 GCA_900554605.1 uncultured Actinomyces sp. | reverse complement strand
CACTCTAGACCGAGCAAATCTTCTACCGGCGATCGTTTTCATTTTCTCCCGCGCGGGCTGCGAGGATGCGGTTCGCGAAGTCCTTGCTTCCGGTGTAAGTCTGACGACTCGTTCCCAAGCCGAACGTATCCGCGATATTGCGCAGTCAGCGGTGAGCACTATCCCGGTTGAAGACTACGTAGTTTTGGGGATTGATTCGTGGATTCGCGCCCTTGAGAGGGGAGTGGCTGCCCACCACGCAGGAATGCTCCCCCTTATGAAGGAAACGGTTGAAAAGCTCTTCACCATGGGGCTTCTGCGTATTGTCTATGCGACAGAGACTCTTGCTTTGGGTATCAATATGCCTGCACGTTGTGTTGTGATTGAGTCCTTACAAAAGTGGAACGGTGCTGAGCACGTTCGGCTATCAGCCGGGGAGTTTACGCAGCTTTCGGGGCGCGCGGGACGGCGTGGGATTGATGTTGAAGGGCATGTGGTTGTCAGCGGGCGTCGAGACATTGCCCCCGAGGAAGTTGCGGCTTTGGCCTCGAAACGCACGTATCCGCTTGTCAGCGCTTTCCATCCGACGTACAACATGGTCGTTAATCTGCTTGCGCATTCCACGCGCAAAGCAACCCGAAAAGTCTTGGAATCTTCTTTTGCTCAGTTCCAAGCTGATTCTTCAGTCGTGCATCTTGCTCAGAGCGCGCGCACTCTCGAGAAGGACTTGGATTCTTTAGGTGAGTATGTTGAGTGCTCTCGAGGCGATGCCCACGAATACTTCAGTATGCGTGACCGTCTTGCACGCCTCGAGAAGGAAGCTTCTCGCGAACATACGAGCGAGCGGCGGCGCCAAGACCAGGAGCTCTTCCGCTCGTTGAAGCCCGGTCAGGTTTTTGATATCGGTGTGAAACGTAAGGCCCGTCGATACCTTGCTCTCGAACTTCAGCATTCCGCGGGTATGCGTCCTTTGCTTCGCACTTTGGGAAGCGATGGGCGTTTCCATACCCTGAGCTTGGACGACTTGAGCGGAACCCTTGAACTTGTTACCGTGCTGCGCCTTCCTCCTTCCGAGGCCTTGCGACGCCATCGGGGACGCGAAGAGTGGGCGCACCGTATTCGCGAACTTCGAGCCAGTGGAAAGTCCACGAAACATGCCTCACCGCAGGCGTTACCAATTGATCGTGAGATCGCCACACTTCGCTCAGCTATTCGACGCCACCCAGTCCACTCATGCCCGCACCGTGACGAACATGCTCGAGCGGGGCATACGTGGGCAAAGAAGAACGCCGAGTATGAGAAGCTCCTTAAGCGGATCGATGGGAGGACGAACTCTGTCGCTTCTCAGTTTGACCGCGTATGCGCAGTTCTCGATCGGATGGGTTTCTTAGTTGATGATCGCGTCCCTCCTTCGGGCGAAATATTGAGGCGTGTTTTTGGCGAGCGCAATCTTGTTGTTGTTGAGGCTCTTCAAAGCGGTATTTGGGACAATCTTTCGGCCCCAGAATTGGCTGCAATTGCCTCAACCTGCGTCTTCCAATCACGGGGAGAGGAATCTGCGGGCGTTGAACCATGGACAGCAAGTTCAACAGCTCTTGCACGCGCGTGGGAACAAACTTTCGCCTTGTCACAATCGGTTATTTCGGTCGAAAAGGAACTCGGGGTTCCTTTAACTCCTGAGCTTGATCCCGGACTTGCACAGGCGGTGATCGGCTGGGCGAATGGCGCAACTTTGACGACAGCAATTTGGGGGACTCCTCTTCTTGCCGGAGATTTCGTCCGCTGGGTTCGCCAAGTTGTTGATCTTCTTGATCAGCTCCGTCACGTTGCTACACCTGATCTTGCCAGCACAGCGCGAGATGCGCGCCAGCTTCTTCTTCGAGGAGTGGTCACGTGGGACGCCGAGTAGCACGAGGTCTTCGTCCAACCCTCTTCGATGGCGCGGTATGTCTGCTAGCAGGATGCGGCTTGTGGGCATCATTCCCGGATCTGTCCATCGCAATTGTCATGATCCCCTCGGCAGCGCTCATGATTTCGCGCGTGGATCGAGTCGGTGCATGGCGCGCAGCCTTTTATATGTTTCTTGTGGGGCTCGCGTTTTGGCTTCCCCTTATCCCATGGACTGCTCAGGCAACCGGAGGGAGCGCTCTACCGTGGATTGCCTTGAGTGTCGTTGAGACTGTGTTCTTTTCGTTCTGGGGTGCAATTTATAGCGGACTCATGCGCTTATCCTGGGCACGTTTCACGCTCGGGCAGATAGTCGTCACCGCGGTTTCTTGGGTGGGTGTCGAACAGCTGCGGAGCCATTTTCCTTGGTCAGGATTCCCCTGGGGCAATCTTGCTTACCCCCAGGTCACAACGCCTCTAGGTCACTTGGCTCCCTGGGGTGGGGAAGTCCTTGTGAGCGCAGCAGTCATTGCATGCGCTGTATGTCTTCGCCGCGCATTCGATTTCACCGAGCGGGGAGGCCGGCACTGGTATTCGCGCCCACTAGCTTTGGTTGGTACCTTAGTGATCTTCTGCGCGCCAATCGCCATTCCTCTACATTCTTCCCAAGAAAACGGCGCACTCACAGTCGCAGCTATCCAGGGCAATATCGAGCTTCCTGCGCTTGAGACCTATGCTCAGCCTGGGAAGGTCACGGGAAACCATGCGCGGTTAACGAAAGATCTTGCCACGTCAAAGAACCACGTCGATCTTGTCGTCTGGGGTGAGTCCTCAACGGATCGCGATCCACTCTATAACCGTCTCGTCTCAGGACTGATCGGATCGGCAGCCCAAGATGTGCAGGCACCGATCCTGGTGGGTATTACGCGTGTCCAAGACGATCGTCGCTACAACTACATGGGCGTATGGTATCCGGGTTCAGGCTTGAGCGAGTCCTATTACGGCAAGCAGATCCCTGTGCCTTTCGGTGAATACATTCCTGCGCGCTCAATCATTTCGCGTCTAGCAACTGAGGCTGCACAAGTTGATATCGATCTCGAGGCTGTGGATAACTCTTCGCGTTTCGATGTGTCTTTGCAGGACGGGCGAGTGGTACCTCTTGCGATGGGAATCTGTTTTGAGGTCGCTTACGAGGACCTCCTCGGCGAAGGAGTCGCCTCCGGGGGCCAGATGATCATTATTCCTTCGAATAACTATCATTTCGGGCTTAGTGCCGAAGGGTCACAGCAGACTCAGATTGCGCGTTTTCGTGCAATCGAGTTTTCACGCTCCACGGTTCAGGCTTCAACAACTGGAAATTCGATTATTGTTCGTCCTGACGGAAGCGTTGTCGCTCAAAGCGGCAGGATGCAATCTGCCACCTTAACTGCCGAGGTGCCACTGCGGTCTTCGCTCACCTGGGCTGCGCGAATAGCGCCATATTCCGCTAAAATTAGCTGGGCATCAACTGGAATTCTTCTGGTGTTGCTGTGCATGCAAACCATTCGTCGATCGCAAGGGATACGCCGCTCATGACGAACTCTGAACAGATGTATGAAAACGGCAGGGGAGTAGTGGCTGTCATCCCCACCTACTGTGAAGTGGAGTCCCTTCCAGGTTTGCTCTCGCGCTTGCATGCCGTCCTCCCTGAGCTCAGTGTTTTGATTGTTGATGATTCTTCACCCGATGGCACGGGGGAGTGGGTACGCGAACGCATGGAATCGGATTCCCGTCTTCATTTGCATACGCGGCCTGCAAAGTCGGGGTTAGCAACCGCTTATGTTGAAGGTCTTGGGCGGGCACTTGAGATGGGATTTGATTACCTCATTCAGATGGATGCCGATGCCTCGCACCGTCCAGAGGATCTTCCTAAGCTTCTCGTTCGCGCGGCTGGTCCAGATCATCCGGATATGGTGATCGGCTCTCGGTGGGTTCCCGGAGGAAAGACAAACGGGTGGGCGCCTTGGCGCGTGGCGCTTTCGCGTGCAGGAAATGCGTATATCAACTTCTGGCTCGGTACGAGAATCAAGGATGCGACCGCAGGCTTGCGCGTTCACAAGGCTTCTTGGTTGCGCGAAACGGCCATTCTTGACAAGGTTTCGACCGTCGGTTTCGGGTTCCAAGTCGAGATGACGACAATGGCCGAGGCGATGGGGGCAACGATTGTCGAGGTGCCTATTACCTTCGATGAACGTGAATTGGGAGAATCAAAACTCTCGGGGTCGATCTTTGTCGAGGAGCTTGTCATGGTGACAAAGAATGGCATTAAGCGAAAGTTTTCGCGTCGCAAGAAGTAGAAATAAAAAATCTGCGCCCGTCGAAAAAGACGGGCGCAGATTATGTCAAGTTGCGCAGCTGGCGTATCAGCCCTTACGGTAGTGTCCTTCAAGACGAAGGCGTCCCTCACGTAGGAGAGTCAGCTGTTCTTGAAGAACTTCTTCAAGCTCTTCAATTGAGCGGCGCTCAAGGAGCATGTCCCAGTGAGTACGGGCAGGCTTTGCAGGCTTTTGCTCTTCATCCTCGGTAGCTTCACCGATCAGTTCTGCCATCTGCCCACAGCGGCATTCCCACGTAGCCGGAGGCGTTGCCTCAGAGGCAAAAGGAACCTCAAATTGGTGTCCGTTTGAGCATAGGTACTGAGCTGTAAAGCGATCCGCAAAGACGACTCCATCCTCGGACTCCATCGACTTCGCACCGATTTGCATTCCGCGTAGCGCGCGATCTGCCACCTTGATCCTCCCGCAGTATTGATTGAATGAATAGAAGTTTAGCCGAAATCGTCACATGCGGCGAGAACGCCAGCATAAATAAAAGATACATTCCGATCCGATAATGTACATTATGTCAAGTAACGTTGATCGGGAGCACGGTACCCACAGTTTTTGGGTTCTTACCACTTCCCTATACGAAACTGCAGCAACGGACAAAGCGCACATACAGCCTCGGCAATGGGATTAGGAAACTGACCGCCTCAGCGCACGACGCGCGGCAAGCTCATCGACCAGCACGTTCTCTTCAGCGCGCTCGCTCGGAAGCTCGGCCAGCGAGCCTTCCAGTTCTCGCCAGACACGGCCGACTGCAATACCGAATACGCCCTGACCTCCCTGGAGAAGGTCGATGACTTCATCGGTTGAGGTGCATTCATAAACCGAGGCACCATCGCTCATCAGAGTGATCGATGCAAGATCATCTACCCCGCGGCGATGAAGCTGTGTAACAGCCGTACGAACCTGTTGAAGAGACACTCCTGCGTCGAGTAGTTTCTTCACAATCTTCAAGACCAGGATGTCCTTGAAGGAATACAGGCGCTGCGAACCTGATCCGCGCGCGGCCCGAACTGAGGGTTGAAGCAGTCCAGTGCGTGCCCAGTAATCAAGCTGACGATAAGTAATTCCGACCGCAGCACAGGCAACGGGACCACGGTAACCGACATCGTCTCCATCGCGACCTTCCAAGGGGTCACCAAAGAGCATAGGCTGACGCCCCTGCATGCCATCCAGCGGTTCTGCGCTCACGAATGCTCCTAGGTTTATGGAATGACCGAACTGAAATTAGATTACGAAGTTGAAGCGCCCCGGTCAATGAACGACACGGCGAGCCTTCAAGTTCAAGTTGAAGGTTACACCCCTCCATCAGTCAATTGCGAAATCGCCACGCGCAACATTTCTTGATGCAAATGAGCGAAGCGCTCCCCCAGCTCGAGACAACGCGCATTTTGTCGCTCACGATCAACAGCCCGATCACGCGGAGTCTGCGACAAAACTGTCTGATCGATGAGATCCGCACTACGCTCGGCACCCTGACGAACTGAGCGTAATGTGCGTGCGTCTACGCCCATCGATTCCAGCTCACGAATCTGCAGCACGACCTGAACACTACGAGCCGGAAAGTAGCCGGCGATATCGGAAGAAATTAAGCCCAAGGTTACGTAACGCTCAATGGCACTTAAGTCACAGCCGGTTAGATCGGCAAGATCAGCGGCAGGAATCGCACGACGATTACCAACGGACACGACCTTACCTTCTGAGGCAACAACCTGAGCGGCTCTGCGCTGAGAGACTTCATGGCCAGCATCGAGCGCGCGGAGCTGATCACGGATGACATCGAGAGGTGAATATGAATCCCTCTGACTTGCCAGAACATAGCGAAGGCGTTCGATATCCGCACGGGAATACTTCCGGTATCCAGCCGAGGTCCGCGCAGGGACAACCAAGCCCTTCTCCTCAAGGAATCGAACTTTCGACTGTGTAATAGCGGGAAACTCCCCTTTCAGGCGCTCAACAAGCTGCCCAATTGACAGTTCCGGCTCACGACTGATGCCACGAGGCCACGGTTCGATCGTTTCTTCCGCAACCTTGCGCTGTGCGCGCGCGTTCATTGGACTTGCGGTGAAGGCTGGTAGGTCAGGCGATACTTGCCAATCTGTACCTCGTCGCCTGCGTGCAGCTCACACTGGTCGACACGCTCACGATTAACGTAGGTGCCATTCAAAGAACCGGAATCACGCACGGTATGCCCACCGTCACGAGAAAGGAACTGGCAATGCTTACGAGAAACAGTGACGTCATCCAAGAAAATATCGGCGCGCGGCGAACGTCCCGCGTTAGTGACTTCCGCATCCAAGAGGAAACGCGCACCCGAGTTCGGACCACGCTGAACAATGAGCAGAGCCGAACCCGCGGGGAGGGCGTTCACAGCATCCTGATCGCGCGCAGACAAAGGCAGAGGCGCATCCACGGCCTCGTCAACAGTGTTCAGACTGAAGACGGAAGTTGTCGTCGGGTCGAACTCCTGGCGCTGGTTTTCCATCACATACTCCAGTTCATAGGGACAATAGGCTCAGTATAGTCTGGCGGTGCCGCCTTCGCGAAGGATCTATTGAACTTCTTTGGCAAATTCAGGTGTTTTCGGCGTTGATGTCGAGGTGATTGTGAGGTCTTTAATCTGTGTGATCGTCACTGACGCACCCTTGGCACGCATCTGAGCAGCGCTACCGGCCTGAATCTCGAGTGCGGTCGATATGGTCTGCGAGTCCCCAATCACCTTCCAGACATAAGGAGACGTAATCTCCTCACCATCAACGCGGATCACTCCCCCATCACTCGTAAAACTCGAGGCGATGGTAATGCGGTGCCCATTAATATCTACGGCTTCGGCGCCCGCATTGCGCAACTCTCCCATTGCCATCACAAAGTGCGTTGAACTCAGCGAATGTGTTGAATCAGCGATCACCATCTCAATACCGGGGCCATGGACCGCGACCTGACCAGAGTTAATCTTCGCTTGCTCCTCAGCTTTCTTTGCCGCAGCCGCAGCTGCTTCTTCCTTTTGAGACTCGTCTTCAAGCTGGCTGACTTGAGATTCCAGGCGTCCGCGTTCCACACGCAAGTTCTGTTCTTGAACCGACAGGTTGTCAAGGAGTTCAACCAATTGCTCTTGACTCAGAGAACTCAGGGGATCTGTGCGTTGCGCCCGTACCTGAGTAACCAGAGCGATCCCCAAAATCAGACAGATCACGAAGAGAAGAAGGTGAGTTCCTCGGGGAACGGCCAAGATTGCTGCGCGTAAGCGCGTGTGAATCGGTTGCAAATGCTCTTGAGCCTGCGTGGCATCCTCGTGTTTGACGTGCTGTCCCATTGCTTAGGCCTTAAAGATCAAACGTCGAATGGACGCCGTATTCGAGAAGATTCGGATTCCCAAGACGACCACGACTGCAGTAGTCATTGCGGAACCAACCCCAAGCTGTGTCCCCAGGAAAACAAGCAGACAAGCAACAACGACATTCCAGAAGAACGACATCACGAAGACACGATCGCGGAATGTTCCTTCAAGCCACGCGCGCCCGGCGCCCAAAAGAGCATCGAGTCCGGCAACGACCGCGACTGGAAGGAAGGGCTGCAGCCACGTCGGAACAGTGGGATCAATTAAGACGCCCACAACAATTCCGAAAATCAATCCAAGTACTGCTAACACCTCAGTGTTCCCCCTCAACAGCCGTACTCCAGCGAGTCGACCGATTCTCTCGCGCACTCAGAGTCATTTCTTTGACTGATTGTGCATTCAGTGTAATTCCCGTCAGTGATTCCGCGCTGGAAAGATAGTCCCCCGTTGAGCCCCGAACTAAAGACAGGGACAACTCGTTAGCGTTCCCGATCGCCTCGATGTTGTATGGCGAAGAAATCGCTGTAACGTCAACAAGAATTGTCGAGCCTGCGGTACGGATGAATGATTGAGGCCCGATTCGCTGCCCGTTGACGCTTACGGCCTCGGCCCCGGCGCTCCACAATGCGTTGACAACCATACGGATATCTTGATCACGGACCTGTCCCTTATCACTTTGCCGCGATGAAGAAGCTCCGGGAGCGTCTGTCAGCGTCACTTTTAACCCAGGACCACATACCTCGGTATCAGCATTCGCAAGATTAGTTGCCACGTCTTGATGGCCAGCATCCGAGTCTTGATCGCGAGAAAGCTCTTTTACCTGCCCGCGCAATTTTGAGACTTCTTCGTCGAGAGAGGAAATCTGTTGCGTCTGTTGCTGAGCATGGCTAAGCAACGATGAGTGCACTTCACTTAAGGATTGTGCGCGCAATCCCCTGATCGCAATGCCGCTCCCAATACCGAGCGCAATAGCAATCAGTATCGTGATGGTTTGCTTGAGCACACCAGCCTTGCCGTGTACCGGTTCATCGTGGTAGGCACCGTAACCCGCGTCAAGAGGATTCTCGAGAATCGCCTTGAGTAAAGACATCGACGCGGCGGGATCTACCTGTTGCTGACTCCCTTGAGTCTCTCGTGCGTTGTCGGTACTCATTGCCACTGTTTCTGGCGCGCAAAAGCACGCTCACAATCGTCGAGTTTCTCGGTAACGAGCCGGGCAAGCGCGGCGGCGGCACCCTCATTATCGGCGAGCCATTGACGACTCAAAGCAAGGAGGTGCTCGGCCTCGTCTGGACGGTCAGAATCAAGACTCATGGGAAAACCGGCGTTGATGTAGCGCAATCCCAATCCCATTGACGCACGCTCCCAGAATGACGAAAGTTCAGCGAAGAAATGAGCAGTGTATTCATTGCCTTCCCACGAGGAAGCATTGAGCCCCTGCAAAGATGCACTCAAGTGATGATTCGACAGCTCCAGCGACAAGACTTCCTTCCAAACCGCCTCGCGAATGGACGCGTCGGGAATGGAAGAGCGCGCACGAACCCACCGAGTCTTCTTCTCCCCCGTCGGCGACTCATCGAGCCACGCATCAAGTTGCTTTTCATCAACGAGGCCACGCGCTGCCAATGCGCAGCGAACCGCCCACGCGCTCTCCTCCCCCGCGATCAGAGGAAGCAAGTCGCCCTCTTCTCCTCGCGCAAGGGCCGCAAGTGAATCCGAATACCTTGTGTCTACACCGCCGCTCCACACATCGACAAAGAGATGAAGAAGTGAACGTGAGCGGTCCAAGGACGTTGCGCGCATGGCTTGCGCAAGTGCCTGGAGGATCTTGCTGTCGTATTCTCTTCTGACATGCCCTGGCAAGAAAGTGCGAGATTGAGCGATTGTTGCCAGAAGACGCTCAAAAATCGCGTCCTCCTTCTCTGCCGTCATATGGGTGAGTGCAGCGTCAATATAGCGCCGGGGGTCAAGTTCTCCTTCGCGCACGGCAGCAAAGAGATGCGACCAAATGACCGCTCGAGTGATCGGTTGTTCGATACGTGAAACTCGGCTCAAAGCGGTTTGAGTCGAGCGTTCATCCAAGGTGCCAATCGCGTAGGTCAGATCGTCATCATTGACAACGATGAGCTGGAGGATATCGGCGCCGCCCGGGACTGAAAACTCT
>USHU01000025.1 GCA_900554605.1 uncultured Actinomyces sp. | reverse complement strand
TGTCGAAATTGATCCCGATGCAATCTTCGATGTTCAGATCAAGCGTCTGCACGAGTACAAGCGTCAGCTGCTCAATGCCTTCTACGTGCTGGACTTGTACTTCCGCATCAAGGACAATCCTGCTCTGGATGTTCCCAAGCGCGTATTTGTCTTCGGTGCGAAGGCTGCCCCCGGCTACATTCGCGCGAAGGCGATTATCAAGCTGATTAACACCATTGCTGACCTGGTCAATAACGATCCGGACATCAATGGCCGCATCAAGGTCGTTTTCGTTCACAACTACAATGTCTCGCCCGCCGAGCACATCATTCCTGCTGCGGATGTTTCCGAGCAGATCTCGATGGCCGGAAAGGAAGCCTCGGGCACGTCCAACATGAAGTTCATGATGAACGGTGCGCTGACCTTGGGAACCTTGGATGGTGCGAACGTTGAAATTCTCGAGGCCGTGGGAGAAGAGAACGCGTACATTTTCGGTGCAACCGATGATGAGCTTCCCGAGATTCGTCGCCACTACGATCCTCGCTGGCACTACGAGAACGTGCCTGGCTTGAAGCGGGTGATCGATGCTTTGACCGATGGAACCTTGAATGATTCCAACTCCGGTTGGTTCCATGATCTGCGTTGGTCGCTTCTGGAATCGGGGTATGAGCCTGCTGACGTCTACTACGTCTTGGGCGACTTCGCTTCCTACCGTGAGACGAAGGACCGTATGGCGCAGGATTACCGCGACCAAGAGGCTTGGGCGCGCAAGGCTTGGGTCAATATCACGCGTTCCGGTCGTTTCTCCTCTGACCGCACGATCAGCGATTACGCTCGCGAGGTTTGGCAGATCAACGCCGAGCCGATTGCGTGAACGCGTCATAGGCGGCCTTTTAGAGGTTGAATGTTTGGCTTAATGCCGTAACGCCCCGTTGGGATTTTCCCAACGGGGCGTTTGCTGTTGTTCGTTTTCTGAGCAAACTGTATTACTGTGTTGACACAGTTTCGATAGTGTGGCACTGTATTAGTGTATTAATACAGATAGACAGGAGGGATACATCGATGCGCATCGATGACACCCGTCCAATCTGGATCCAATTAGCTGATTCGTTTCGCGGTCGTATTACCGACGGTACGTGGAAACCTGGTGAAAAGATCCCCTCTGTGCGTGATCTCGCGATCGAGGCAGGCACCAATCCCAATACCGTTCAGCGAGCCCTGAGTGCACTTGATGAAGAAGGGTTGACGGTCCCGAAGCGGACCGCAGGACGCTTTGTCGCAACTGATGAGAGCGCTCTGCATGCTCTGCGGAAGAACGACGCACATCTCGCGGTAGATGCCTACATTCGCGCATGTCGTTCACTGGGAATCGATTTAGAAGATGCTCGGGCTCTGATTGATCAACGTTGGGATGCCACGGAGAAGTAGCCAAGGAGGCAAACTTATGACCACACAAACTGAGCGGTCGAGGTGTGCGGGGCAGGGCCTCGTTCACGTCGAGCACCTCACGAAGCATTACCGGAAAACGCCGGCTCTACGGGACTATTCGCTGTCACTGGATGCCGGACACATCGTCGGTCTGATGGGTCCCAATGGGTGTGGCAAGACCACGCTGCTCAAAATCCTTGCAGGCGTATTGAATGATTACCAAGGGCAGGTGAGGATCGACGGGTATAAACCTGGAATCGATACAAAAGCCATCGTGTCCTACTTGCCTTCGGCAGCATTCCTTAACGGCGAATGGACCGTGGAGCGTGCGATTAACATCTACTCGCGTTTCTTTGCTGATTTTGAGTCGGAAAGAGCGCGAACCATGGTTGATTTCTTCAAACTCCCCGAGGGGCGGCCACTCAGCGAGATGAGTAAGGGAATGGGGGAGAAGCTCCAGATCAGCCTGATCATGGCACGCAAAGCGAAGGTTTTCTTGTTGGATGAGCCGATCAGCGGAGTAGACCCAGCAACTCGCGACATTATTCTCGAGGGCATCCTGCGCGAGTTCGACCCCACGTCCCTGCTCATCATGTCAACCCATCTGATTTCGGATATCGAGCATTTCGTCGACTATGCGCTCTTCATGAAAGAGGGACAGGTTCTTCTTCAAGGCGACGCCGACGATCTGCGTGCAACCCGAGGGGACTCTTTAGACGCGATTTTCAGGAAGGAATACCGCTGATGTTCGGGAAAATGTTGTCTTACGAAATCGGTAGTCGCATGCGCGCTGATCTTCGTCAAATGGGGACCGCCATTGCGATTCTTGTTGTGACGGTCGGTGTCGTTGCAAGTGGAGTCCCGGGACTGAGCGGGACGATGACCATGTTTGGTTACCTGATGTGCGTCGCGATTCCTGTGGGAGCAGCGATCAGTGGAATGAGTGACTACTGGAAGACTCTGTATGGACAACAGGGGTACTTCACCATGACTCTGCCCGTGTCAGGTGCCGTGATCTACTGGGCAAAAGTCAGTCGAATGATCATTGAATTCCTCGTCGCACTTGCCTTAGCCATCGGCGGAGGCATTGCAGTTGCGTGGGCGGCGGCATGGAGTCAGGGCATCACTCTCGCCGACTACACTGCTGGCCCACGTTCGCTATTTGCGCCTTTTTCGACTCTGGTGCTTGTGGTTTTGTTTGTTGCCTGGATCGTTTCGTGTATTGCGCTGATTCCTCAGGTCTGTGCGGTCATGACTCTTGCAGCCGAAGGGCGCTTCAACCACATGGGCTTCGGTGCGGTGGCTATCGGATTAGTCCTGCTCTACATCGTTGACCAGGTTTTGAGCGGAGTTGGAACCTTCTTCATGCCCTTCTCAATGACTCCCGACGGCCATTTCAGTACCGAGGTCATGTGGACGTCATATCGCGCGACTTTAGGCACCGATGGCCACCCCAATGTTTGGGGAATGGGCGCATGCATTTTGGTCCCTCTCTTTGCACTATTCCTAGCAGTGTGGGCCTCGCGCTCGATTGAAAGGCACACGTCTTTGCGATGAACTGATCGTGCGTCCTGCCCTTCCCATGGGGTGTCACTCCTGATCGCTGAGAGCTGTATCCACATCCAAGCGGTACGGTGCTCGCGAAACGGGTGTGATGCCCCTTGGTGTATGGGGCCGATATGCGTGCTAGGTGGCCTGTATCCTTGAAGGCAGACTGCGCGCGATTGTTGGAGGCTGCAATGGTATTCACGACTGTTATCTCGTCTTTTGTTCAGCTCGCACTTGCCCTTGTTCTTCCGGTTGCATGGTGGGCTGTTGCAACGCGCAGGCGCGTTGAGTTCGCAACGTGGATTGGCCTCGTCGTCCCCGAGTGGAAAGCAAGGCGCCAGCGTCTTGTGCTCGCGCTCATGGTCTGGGCTGTTGTTGCCGCGCTTTCAGTCGTGCTCCTCTCGTCGGCTGCTGGTGGGACAGGCTCCTCGCGCTTCGCAGGCAGCGGGATCTATGGAGCGATAGCGGTTCTCTTCTACGCCTTTATTCAGACCGGCCTGTCGGAAGAGATTCTCTTTCGAGGATTCCTTGGAAAGAAGCTGAGCGAAAAGTTCGGATTCGGAGTTGGAAACACTGTGCAGGCCGTACTCTTCGGCCTCGTTCATGTGATTCTGCTTTCCTCAGCATTCACCCTGATCCCGCTTATTGGCGCGGGAGTGCTGACTGCGGTCAGTGGCTGGATTATGGGCTGGGTGAACGAAGAAGCGGCGGGAGGTTCCATTCTTCCCAGTTGGATGATGCATTCCCTTGCCAACCTCCTCGTCGGTTGGGGCGCGGTTTTAGGTTTTTTTGCTTGAGGGATAGTTCTTTGAATGCCGCTGCGCTTTTGGGCGGGCGCATGGGCAGCGTTAAACCTAGATGACAATCCTTCTGTCGCCATGGGGTAGTGGTGAAATAGTCAAAGGTGAGAATGCATCCACTTGCGTTGGATCCTGGTGACCTCATAAGGGAACAGCGCACCTAGGAGATCGTTGACCGACCAAGTCGATTGATAGACAAGGCCGTTCAGGTGCAACTGGTTTACGTTAGAAGCACCCACCGGAAAGGAGTTGCTGATGCCAGCAAAACCTCAGATCATTGCCGATCCCCTGACCAACCGCGGGACTGCCTTCACTATCGATGAGCGCAAGCGCTTCGGGCTAATGGGTCGTCTTCCCGCAGCTGTTGAAACGCTCGAACAACAGGCCGCACGCGCCTACAAGCAGGTATGTCGACTCGACGACGACCTCGACAAGTACATCTACCTCGAACAGTTGCACGACCGCAATGAGACGCTGTACTACAAGGTCGTCATCGACCACATCGCCGAACTCCTGCCGATTATCTACGATCCGACCATCGGCGAGGCCATCAAGAAGTGGTCCGCAGACTACCGCCGCTCGCGCGCCGTCTACCTGTCCGTCGATCGAGTCGAGGATGTGCGGCCCACGTTTGAAGGCCTTGGCCTCGGCCCCGATGACGTCGACCTCCTGGTCGTTTCCGACGCCGAACAGATCCTCGGCATCGGCGACTGGGGCGTCAACGGCACCGACATCTCCGTCGGCAAGCTCGCCGTCTACACAGCCGCAGCCGGTATTGACCCCTCGCGCGTCATCGCGGTCAACCTCGACGTCGGCACCGACAACGAGGAACTGCTCAACGACCCCGATTACCTCGGCAACCGCCATGGTCGCGTGCGTGGAGAACGTTACGATGCCCTCGTCAATGAGTACTTGAGCGTTACATCCGAGCTGTACCCTCGCGCACTCCTGCACTTCGAAGACTTCGGCGCCTCGAACGCGCGCCGCATCCTGGTTAACAACCGGGATAAGTACCGCATCTTCAACGACGACATGCAGGGCACCGGAGCAATCGTCATCTCCGCTGTCATCGCGGGCATGAAGACCAACGGCACGACCTTCGCGGACCAGCGCCTCCTTGTCTACGGCGCGGGCACCGCAGGAACCGGCATGGCCGACCAGATTCACGCGGGCATGGTGCGCGCTGGACTGACCCCCGAGCAGGCTAAGGACCGCATCTGGCTGATCGACCGCGCCGGACTGGTGACCGATGACATGGAGGGGCTGCCCGATTACCAGGCGGCCTACGCGCGCAGCGCCTCCGAGGTCGCCGACTGGGAGCGCAAGGATGGCGCAATCGGCCTGCTGGAGACCGTTCGCCGCGTTTGCCCGACGATCCTGATCGGAACGTCGACGGATCACGGCGCCTTCACGCAGGATGTCATCGAGTCTTTGAGCGAGGGGTGTGAGCGACCCATCGTCCTGCCTCTGTCGAATCCGACGGAGAAGATCGAGGCCATGCCGCAGGACATCATCGCCTGGTCCAAGGGGCAGGCACTGGTGGCCACGGGCATTCCGATCCTGCCCTTCGACTATGAGGGGACGACTTTCCACATTGGGCAGGGCAACAACTCGTTGCTGTATCCGGGCCTGGGGCTTGGAACGATTGTGTCCGGTGCCCCTCGCGTGACCGATGCGATGATTCTGGCCGCTGCCGAGGCCGTGGCCAGTCAGGTGACGTCGCACGAACTGGGTGCATCCCTCCTGCCACCGGTGGATCACTTGCGTGCGTCGTCGGCGACTGTCGCGGTTGCCGTCGTGCGTCAGGCTATCGCAGATGGCCAGTGCGACATGGATCCGGGTGACGTCGTCGAGGCCGTTCGCCGCGCCATGTGGCAGCCGGTCTATCGGGACCTAGAGGACTGAAGTCTGCGGGTGTGTGCGCACGCTGGCCTTCCAGCGTGCGCACAACTTTGTGGGGCCGCATCCGTATGTTCTTCTTCATTCGGGGAGGCGCCGTGAGCGCCCGCTGCTCTTCCGTGTTTTGTCCAGCGAGTGCTGACGGATTCAGAGGAGTAACGTCCCTCAAAGGACAGCTTTAATAAAAACGTATAAACTGTGTTTTATTAGAAGCTGTTGCTCAGGCATTAATGACACTTGCCGAGGCCCGACGAAAGGGATCTCATGATCGAACCCAATTCCGACCTGCCCGAATTTGACCTTCGCGACGTTTCCGCCGAAAAGGCGCAGGAGCCTGCTCAGAGCTCCGGTGGATGCGGTTGCGGTTGTGATCACGGTGCTCAGCTTCCGCGCTTGGATGCACGTCCCTTCCCGCCTCGTCTGCGTCACCCCGCAATTTTGGGTGCCGTTTCTTCTTTGAACGTCGGCGAGGCCATGGAGCTGGTTGCACCTCACGTGCCCACGCCGCTTCTCAACCAGATCGACATGACTCTTGAGGGCGATTTTTCTTACGAGCTGGTTGCCGTCAGTAATGAAGGTGCGATCGTCAAGATTACCCGCGTTGGCTGATCAGGAGATATAGACTGCTCACCTTGAGAGCTTGCGTTCATTCATCAGTACGGGATCGCGCAGGTGTATCTGGGGAGTTGAAGCGTCCGGCGGTGGAAACACTGCCGGACGCTTGGTTTGGAGTGGTGGCTGCAGGACTGGACACGTAACTGCCGACGATATCTCAAAATGAAAATTAAAATGCGATATTGGCGCTGTTTCTAGCGCTTATGAGAAATTAGGTGTTGAGCTCACGTAGCTGTGGATGAGTGTTACAGTTGTTCGGCTGCCCAGTTCAACCAAACTTACTTAGCCACTATTCTTGAAGTTTATAGACTCTGTTCTGGTCGTATGATAGGTTCAATGCAGTCGGCGAGGTGATAGCGTGGAGGCTCCTCGTGCCGCGAACTGGTGTTGGTGTTGTTTTTGTTACTTCTCTGCATGTTCACGGAGGGATGCATAAGGAAATGCATATGAAAATCGAGCGGGGGCGACTGATATGGCTCGTATTGCTTGGTATCTGGCTACTTGTCGTATTGCTTCTGAATTGCTGGGCTTGTTGTTTGCTGAGAAATCGACTTGAAGGGAGTGGTCTTGATCCTAATTTAGTCCTTAAAGTTCTAACAACACCTTTCTTGATATTCGTCATTTTGTTTCTGACTAAAAAAATGAGGAAAAAAGAGGTTGGAGAAAAGATCTGGGTTGTCCCGTGTAGTCTATATGTATTCTATTTGGTCGCATACTGCGTTTTCTATGATTTTACGGAGAACTTTAAAGGGGCAACGCGCTCATTTTCTGAGGTGAGCGGTATTATATCACCGTATGAAGTGACTATACTATCGTGGATACCGCCTTTCGTTATCTCGGTCTTAATAGTGTGTTCATCTTTTGAGAGCTTTTATTTCAATCTGGGGTATTATGCTTCTTTCGTTGGTGGTGCGCTCGCAGTTTCAGCCGTATTTCTCCAGGGCTTTCTAAATTCGCTCAATCTGCTGGAAATTGAGTGTGGTACGCTCGTTGATGAGATATTTTACTCGCAATGTCAGCAAGAAATCCCGATATTCCACTTTACTCTTGCTGGTTTAGGATCTTTACTTATTCTTTTCTTAGTCTTATTTTTCTTATGTACGGCGAAGGCAACGATTAGAAAACATTTTGAAAATAAACCTCAATCTCGGGATTGAGGTGATCGGAAGAAATTGACAATCAGGTGGCTGTTTGAAAATTGGTGCGTAAAGTTCGGTCGTTTAAGCCGTAGGGGAAATTGAGCGAATTATGATGCTTGCGAAAGTTGCTTGTTGCTTATTAAATAAGCTTGTTTGGGGTTAGGTGCATTATTGCTCTTGTGAAGTTAGTTAATGGTTGGTGCGTCAGTCATAATATATTGGTGTTCTGTTTGGTTTAATTATCTTCCTGCTAGGGGTCTTGATTCCTTTTTTCGAATTCTAAATATGTTGAGCAAGGGTATTGGTTGAACGTTAGAGCTAGGTGTTTTAATTTTCTGTTTTCAGAATGGTGATGTTGCATTTCTCCTCGCCATCCGTTTGTCTTTCCTCTGGATCTTCATAAGGGAGAGAGAGTGAAATTTCTACTTCAATCCGCGGATCGCAGTCAGTGAAGCGTGCCAAAAGGACTGCGATATCGGTTGGATCTAGAATCTGCGTATGAGTGTTCAAAGTCGACGCAAACCAAGCAAGCGATTGGCCGCTACTGTCTACGGGTCTATCTGGGCCGGTTTGTTGGCTCTTATGATTTGCTGTATTTCGGGAATTCTTGAAGAGATTAGAACTCAGGATGAGGGGCGTTATACCGAGGCGTATATCGTCCTGTGTCTTGTTCTCTTATTTGTCCCTGCGGTTATTGCAATTTGTATGAGGGTATGGGTTGAGGTATCGAAGGGGCTGTATATAACAGTTCAGTTGCTGAATTTTACCGTTCTTTTGGGGGCGTTTAGGGGCGTACTACGCCTTGCAGGTGGGAATGGTTTCGCCTTCTTCCTCGGTAATCCAGAACCTGGAGTTGTTTCCCTCTATGAAGCGTTCTTTATTTGGTTTCTTTTCCTGGTCGGCGCCGCTCTTCAGATGCTGTCGGTGATGAATGATAAGTATCGAAACGAAATACGTATCGGTGTCGGCGGCATACTGTTCATCATCAGTATTTTTCTACCGAACATGCTCAGTTCGTTTGCGTTACTACGGGCAATGTGCACGCGCCCGCTACCGGAAGGGACGTTTATCAAGGAGCAATGCCAAACACAAGCAAATGAAACAATCCCGATGTTCACAATGGCAATTGCGTTTTCAGCGGCATTAGCGGTTCTATTTTTCTTTACTATGTTCTCGCCTACAATCGAGCGTTTCATTACTAAGCTCTCGTCTACAATCGAACGTTTCATTAGTTCACTAACCGGTGATGGTACTGATGCGAGAGAATCTGGATCGCTTTCAGATGCTCTGGAAGGCGCTCAGACTCAGCAAAATCTGCCAGGACAAGAGCTAGAAACTGCAGTGATACCTTCCTCTGCTGAGCCACTACCACCTGTAGCGAAGCGTCATAGCCCTGGTGAAAGCTTTGCGGCTGCTGTCCTTGGCGGCGTTGTCGTCTGGGCGATCCAGGCGATTGGAGAACGAGCAACCAAACATCGATAAATCGCTTGCATAGACTTGGAATGCATTCTGAGTGGAGGCGTTAACCTAGACGCTATTCTTGAAGAATAACGTTCACTTGGAGGCCGGTATGCGCAAAACTCTCCCCAACGACATCAAAGAAATCCTTGCAAGCGGGGACGTCGAGGCCGTGGCTGAGGCAGTGAAAAACTGCGAGATTGGCGCATACCTACGGAGCGAATACGGAAAGCCCAAGCTCTTGCACCTCCTCTGCTCGCAAGAGATCGTCGAGTTCTTGGTCGCTCGAGGCGAGGACATCAACTGTCGCAATGAACGCGGACAAACCCCCATTCACTGCCGCGTTAAGAACCGTCGACCCGATCTGATCCCCGGTCTCATTGCCCTTGGCGGCGATATCAATGCCCGAGATAACGCGGACCAAACTCCGTTGTTCGGCGCTGTCGAACGCCTAGACGCGCCCGAGGTCGAACAGATGATCCAATGGGGTGCCGACCCCACTCTTGATGCGCATTCAAAAATCTATGGGGACTACACGCTGACGAAATACGCGCTGAGTTGGTACAACTTGTTTGATTCCCCCAGAATCCTGCGTGTTTTCAACGTCTTGCGTGCACATGGCGCACATCCAAGCGGCGAGGAATACAAAGCTCTTCAAGCCATGGATAAAGATCGCTGCTCGATCATCGCACACAGCCCCGAAGATGCTAACAATCCCCGCTTCCTCGAAGCCGCGGAAGCCTTGCGACACTTGTGCGAAATGTTCGGCTTCGCTCAGCAAGTTGCACGTCCGGCACCCAGTGTTGGAGAAAAGCTTGAGCTCGATTCTTCAAAGAGCTGGAAGAAGCTGTCCAACGAACTCTGGGACTTGCTCGTTCCACTTGATAATCAGGCCGAGACACTCCAAGGGGAAGCCATCAGGATCACGGGCAAGGTCGCCTACGAGGTCTACGACAACGGCGGCATTAACTGGGAACCGACCTTCAACGCGCTCCTCAAGCAATTCCTCGAGATCATTTCCTCTCAGGTCCCCCTCAGCGCAGACGAGCTTGCGCGCGCCACGAAAGCAGT
>USHU01000024.1 GCA_900554605.1 uncultured Actinomyces sp. | reverse complement strand
TTTCTAAAGAAGTGAAGAAACACCGAGCATCGAACTGGTATCACAAGGGCAGCTTTCTGAACAAAAAGAACTTTTGCGTTCATCGTTACCAGTGTCGTAAAACAAATGTCTGTAAGAAGATTGTTCTTTGTGGGATAAAGTGTACTTCTTGTCCTAGCTGCAATCAGACTTGTAGGGACTTTGAAAAGGAATGCTGTAATCGCCTAATGAAAGCTCCCTATGTCTGTAATGGCTGCTCACAAAAGCTTCATCACTGCAGCATCGCCCATAAATATACCTATGATGCCAGATTTGCTGATAGAAAATACAGGGAAACCCTTAAAGACTCTCGTCGAGGCATAAATCTTTCCGAAAAGGAAGCAAGAGAAAAGGACAGCATCATTACTCCTCTGATTGCAAAGGGACAATCCCCTTACCAGATTTTAGTGAATCATCCGGAATTACAGATGTCTGTTCGCACCATGTACTCATACATTGACCAAGGAATTTTTACTTCCAAAAATATCGATTTAAAACGGAAGGTGACATTCAAACCAAGGAAATGCCATAAAACACAGATATCAAACCGTGAGATATTTCATGGTCGAAGCTATGAGGATTTCTTGAAGCTTGGATTAAATGCTTTTGTAGAGATGGATACCGTCCATTCATGCAGAGATTCGCAAAAAACTCTACTGACCTTTTTCTTTACTGAGGAAAAGCTCTTCCTGGCTTATCTGTTAAATCGATGTACAAAGGGAGCAGTCAAAGCAGTCTTTGACCGTTTAGAAAGACGTTTTGAAGATGTCTTTGACTTTCAATCTATCTTTGAATATATCCTCACAGACCGAGGATCGGAGTTTGGGGATCCTGGGGCTTTGGAAATAAACCCTAATGGAATCCAACGTAGTAGCATCTATTATTGCGATCCTATGCGTAGTGGGCAAAAAGGAGGCTTAGAGCAAGCCCATACCATGCTTCGCATGATTCTTCCAAAAGGCTCTTCTTTTGCTTTTCTTACACAATGGGATGTGAATCGGATTGTAAACCACATCAATTCCACGCCAAGGGAAAGCTTAAACGGAGATACCCCTTATCAAAGGGCACTAAACAGATATGGAGAAGATGGCTTAAAAGCACTTCAGCTCGGGTCCATTCATCCTGACGAGGTTTGTCTGAGGCCCAAGCTGATTCGCTTTAAGTAACCCAACAACCCAAAGCATATCTGCTGTCAGACAGGGCAAAACTTTTACATTTTTTGATATAGCCAGTGGAATTTAGTCCTACACACGACTTGTCCTGTGGCTTATTTCCCATGTCCGGAAAGAGATTTTTTTGAGGTTGTTATGCACTATTATAGCAAAATCAGGCAGAAATGAAATTTCAAACTGCCTGATTTTAGGGATTTTTTTAAGCTCGGTAGAATTTACTTCTGCACTGGAATTTACTTTTTCAATTTAGCAATTTTTCTTCCCCTTATATGTAACAATCATACCGGCTTCCTAGCGTTCAGAATGTTTTCTGCTGTCTGCTGTGGTGTTTGGTTGGAATTGTCCAACCAAAAGCCGATCCGTGGTGTTGTCTGCATTTTACTAAATACAAATTCAATGTATACAGAAAGATATAAGGAGTGGGAGGGATTCCGCCGTAGTTGGCATTGTAGGAAAATCCAAAAGTTTAGATTTTCCCACAATGCTTATCTTTTGGTCTTTGGTTCGGAATAGTGTAGTGCTGGCGGTCTATCTCTTGTTTTCGGTTGCTTGCTTCCTTACCGTACATGAGCATTAGCACCGGGATTGTCATTACCATATCCTTCCATGAGCATTGCTGCCGGACGTGTCGCTGCTAGTCGCTATGTGTCGGCATCGCAGGCGTTCGCTGATGTCGATGACGAGTGAGTCTCAACAAGGGCGACGGGCCCTTGTGATGACTAGTCAGTTCAAGAAGGATTTGAAGCGGGCGCGTAAACGGGGGCTTCCTATCGGGGAACTTGAAGCGGTCATCGACGCGATCCTTGAAGGTGCAGACTTGTCTCCGAGACATCGTGACCACCTTCTGAGCGGCGATTATGCGGGGTTTCGCGAGTGTCATATTCAACCGGATTGGTTACTGATCTACCTAGATGAACCTGAGCTTTGCGTGGTGACAGCAATTCGTACAGGTTCCCGCTCCGACCTGTTTTAGTGGCACCCTGCAAACCGCTGGAATTGAAATTGCTCGACAGCCGTGACCGAGTTCAACTTGTGTATCCGAGCTGCCTGATAGAGTGTAGAAATGACCTGTGAACCCGGGCTTGTTCCTGAACTTTCCGTCACCGACTACGAGGCCTCCCGGCATTTCTGGTGCGATCTGGTCGGTTTTTCCCTCCGCTATGAGAGGCCCGAAGAGGGGTTTGGATACCTCGTCTTAGGTAATGCGCACCTGATGCTTGATCAGATCAACCAGGGGAGGACGTGGGCGACCGGTGCCCTTGAGCCACCGCTTGGCCGCGGGATCAACTTCGAGGTGCAGGTCGAGAACTTGGATGCCGCATTGTGGCGTGTCAAGAACGCAGGGTGGCCAATCTTTGTTGAGCCCGAAGAGAAGTGGTATCGGGCAGGCGACATTGAGATCGGTGTCCGTCAGTTCTTGGTTCAGGACCCCGACGGGTACCTTGTGCGTCTTCAGCAGGAGATTGGCGAGCGTCCTGTGGGGGAGAACGCGTCGCGATCTTTGTAGTAGTCAAGGCTGTCGATTAAGACTTATCCCCGCTCGTGATCCTGCCAGATCCTAGGCAGAATGCTGTTGTGTGCTCACTGAGCGTATCGTCATAGATACTCGTTTAATCCGTCTATACCCCCTAATGTTGCATCGGAACAGGCCCACCACTATGGTAGTAATCAACCGATTACAACAAGAGGAAAATGATGAAGATTCTCGTTATTCAGGGCAGTCCAGACGCTGAGAGCTACTCTCATCAACTTGCTTCCGCATACGCCGATGAGGCGCGCGTTGCTGGGCATGACGTGCGTATGATCGATCTGGCGACGGAGGATTTTGATCCTGTTCTGCGCTACGGATATCGCCAGCACATGGAAGATGAAAACGCACCTATGCGATACCAAGAGGACATCGCTTGGGCGGATCATCTCGTGTTCAGTTTCCCGATCTGGTGGTCAGCTGAGCCCGCAATTCTTAAAGGTTTCCTTGATCGCACTCTCACTCCCGGATTTGCGTACCGTTACATCGGTGCTAAGAGCCAGGGACTGCTGGAAGGTAAGACCGCAGCGCTAATCGTCACGTCACGTGCGCCATCGTTCATTTACCGGCTCTTCGGAGGTCCGATTTCGCGGTGGAAGCAGATGATTCTGGGATTCGTTGGGATTCGACTCACTAAAACTCTAATGCTCGGCCGGATCGAGCAGGACGTGGATACTCCCTCATACCGCGCTGCATTCGTCGAAAAGGTTCGTGCTTACGCTCGCGGATAGACTGTATGTAACAGTGGCACTGAGAGGATGAGACATGGTTGCGACGCGTATGCCTGCGAATGAGCGCAAGGCGCTCATGCTAGAAGCTGCAGTGCGCGTGTTCGCTCGGGTCGGCTACGCTGCGGCCACGACCGACTCGATCGCGCGTGAGGCAAGTGTCAGTCAGGCATACGTCGTGCGTTTCTTCAGATCTAAGGAGACGCTCTTTGAAGAGGCTGCTACACATGTGGTTGAACAGCTGTGCCAACGCTTCGTCGAAGCCCCGGTGTCGCCGGATGCAAGCGAATTTGAACGCCGACAAGCGCTAGGGGATATGTACGCGGAGATCGTGAGGGACCGCGACACATTCATGATGATCGTACGTCTCTTCATGATGGGATCCGACCCGCGTTTTGGCCAGCTCGCCCGCGAGAGTTTTGCTCGCGTGTACCGTCTGCTTCGGGATGAAGGCGGAATGGATTCAGCCCAGGCCCGGCTCTTTCTTTCTCACGGTTTGCTGATCAACCTGGTGCTTTCTCTTCGTCTATGGGAAGGCGAGAAAGAACTATCGGATGAGATCCTCGAATTCCTTGGGGATGGTCGCGTGGAAAGTATTTATTTACTTCACGAGGGCGACACCTTGCCGGGTGAGGGAACCCCTACCGCGCGTCGACCGTGAGCACGGTCAGAACCGCCAGCTTTTCCTTGTCAGAGGCAGCCAAGTCCACGAGGGCGGCAATACGCCAGTCCATATTGCCTTCCGGATCCGTGATGGTCTGAGTCGCCAACCAGACCGAACCGGCGGGAGCCTCATCGACAGCCCGCGCAAGGGCCTCGAAACGACTGCGCTGAATGGCGTTATCCCTGGCGGAGAAGGACATCAAGGCCAAGATGTCTTCGCCGCTGATCTGTTCTTCCAAGGCACAAAGCGCTTGGGAACGCGCGCCCTGATTGATATCGATCCAGTCATGTTCTGCCCAGTAGCGTTCCAAGGCATGATCCCAATCATCGCCGGTCCACGGCGCAGCCTCAGCAAAGAGCCCATCACTATCTGCGGCCTGCGCGCTTGCTCGCTCAAGCCCATCGACATCATCACGACTCATCAACTCAACAAAATTAAAGAGCGCCCGACGTACGGCATTGCGGAAAGCATGACGATTTGCCGTGAAAGCAATAACTCCGGACTCATCGGCTCCAAATGCGCGCTCAGCTCCAACGGTAGAAGAAACCTCTTCGGCCTCGGTCAATTCCTCCCCGTTCATCATTGCTTCCCACTCGTCCAGAAGAGAAGAATCAACGCTGCGGATCAGATCAGCCAACCACGAAATCATGGCTTCAAGTTCCTCAGTCATGATTTCTTCCGGGATCACTTGACGCATCATTCGATAGGCATCACTGAGATAGCGCAAAATGACGCCCTCTGAGCGTCCCACGTCGTAACGGGAGATGAGCTCGGTAAAGGTCATGGCGTTTTCAATCATTTCGCGGATGACCGACTTGGGAGAGAGTTCAAGATCTCCAACCCACGGGTTTGAACGCGCATAGACACTGAAAGCGGGGGAGAGGAGCTCTTCCAAAGGCTTAGGCCACGAGATCTCTTCTAGGGCAGCCATGCGCTCGTCATACTCCATCCCCTGTGCCTTCATGGACGCAACGGCCGCAGCTTTCGCCTGGTTTTCTTGCGCATACAGCAGGGGCCGGGGATCCTCAAGCACGGCCTCGACAATGGAAATCACGTCAAGGGCAAAGGTCGGCGAATCCGGATCAAGAAGCTCGAAAGCAGCCAAAGCGAAGGGAGAAAGCGGCTGATTGAGCGCAAAATCATCCGGCAAATCCGCAACCAACTGCAACCTAGAGACACCCAACTCCTGAGCCCGGGCACTGGAGAGATGCTCGACAACCCCGGCTTGGAGAAGAGAAGTATAAATGTCTGCAAGATGACGAATATGAGGGTTCGCAGGGAGCGGCGGGTCATCGTTGTGCAATGCCAAATCGACGAGATGCTCTGCAGGATCTCGCCCAGCATCGGCTGCTCCGCCCAACACGTTCAGAACCGTCGCGTGAGTCATCTCGAAGTGAGACTGCAATGCTTCAGGGGCAGCATCGCGCAGGCGCTCAAAAGTCGAACGCGACCAAGTGATCTGGCCTTCCTTCGGGCCACTGCGCTTCTTGGACGCCTTCTTCTTTGCCTTCTTCGCCTCGCGTTCATCGCGAGCGGCCTCCTGAGCAGCCGTTAAACGGGCGCGCTCGCGGGCCGTTTCCACTTCGTGCTCGGGGGCCAGAACTCGGACAAAACCAACGGTGTCAAAACCCGCACGCCCCGCGCGTCCTGCAATCTGGTGGAATTCACGCGAACGCAGGTGCCGCATCTTGCTTCCATCAAACTTCACCAAGGAAGTGAGCAAAACTGTGCGAATAGGGACATTGATACCGACTCCAAGAGTGTCAGTTCCGCAGATAACCGGGAGCAAACCCTGCTGGGTCAAGCGCTCGACAAGTCGGCGATACCTAGGCAGCATTCCCGCGTGGTGAACCCCAATCCCGTGAGTAAGAAGGCCACGCAGAGTCTGCCCAAAACCCTTTGTAAAGGACACAGAGGAAATCTCACGCGAAATCTGCGAACGAATTTCAGGAGAAATGAGCTTGCGATCACTCAGAGCAGAGGCCGTATCAACTGCATCTTTTTGGGAAAAATGAACGATGTAGATCGGGTGACGTCCCTCTGAAAGCAGACGCTCGACCGTGTCCTGAAGGGTGTCAACAACATAGTCGTATTCCAAGGGAACAGGACGCTGCGCATCGGTAATTTCCACCGTCGGCCGTCCCGTTCGTTCCGTCCATTGTTTGCGGAATACAGTCGTATCTCCAAGCGTCGCGCTCATTGCAATGAACTGCGGGCGCGTGAGTTCAAGAAGAGGAACCTGCCACGCCCAGCCTCGTTGCGGATCAGCATAGAAATGGAACTCATCCATAACAATCATGTCCGCGTCGAGCGTCGGTCCTTCACGCAGGGACTGATTCGCCAGGATTTCTGCGGTGCAGCAAATGATCGGAGCGTCTGCGTTCAACGAGACATCGCCCGTCACCATTCCGACATTGTCGGCGCCGAATAGCGACACCAAGTCGAAAAACTTTTCTGAGACCAGTGCTTTCAAAGGCGCCGTGTAGTACGAGCGGCCACCATGAGCCATCGACACAAAATGCGCAGCCAAAGCAATCATCGACTTGCCAGAGCCCGTGGGCGTTGCTGCAATGACGTGGTTTCCCGACAAAATCTCAATTAAAGATTCATCTTGGTGCCGGTAGAGCGGACGCCCCGTTGATGATGCCCACGACGAAAATGCCTCATAAAGGGCATCATCATCGGTCAGTAAACCGCGATCTTCCAGATCGTCGAGGAGTTCATTTAACGGAGCGCTCATGCTTCTATCTTCCCAGACCTCCCCGCATCTGCGTCCAGTTTGCGGCTAAAAGCGAAGAAGATCGCCCCATCGCGATAGACTTCGAGGCGCTGACCCACAACCTTGTTGAAGTAGATAGCGGAGGAACGAATGGCGGATCTGGCACAGTCCATCCAAAACATCGCTGACTGGATCACCTTGCACCTGACGGTGTGGATCCTGATTGGCACGGGGCTTTACCTCACAGTGCGATCACGATTCATGCAGATCCGTCAATTCCCTGAAATGATCCGCTCAATTTCGGGTTCTCGCGGTGGTGCACAGGGTGGAATTTCCTCCTTCCAGGCATTCACGATCTCCCTAGCCGCACGCGTGGGCGTCGGTAACGTCTTTGGCGTGGCCGTTGCACTGCTCATGGGTGGCCCTGGTGCGATCTTCTGGATGTGGGTTGTTGCCCTGGTCGGTATGTCGACCGCCTTTTTCGAGGCCACGCTTGCGCAGATCTTCAAGGTACGTTCCGCTGACGGAACCTTCCGCGGAGGCCCTGCCTACTACATTGCGCTAGGCATGAAGAATAAGGTTTTGGCAAGCATCTTTGCTGTCATCACGGTTGTGACCTGCGCATTCGTCATCACGTCGGTGCAATCCAACGCGATTGCATCCACGCTCCTCTCCGCTTTGAGCCCCTCGGCCCGTGAACCGATCGCGGGATTGGGAGGCCTGTCCAGCGCACACCTAGTCATCGCGGCTCTTCTCTTTGTGTTCTCCGCAATGGTGATCTTCGGCGGAATTAAGACCGTTGCTCGCGTGACCGAGTGGATGGCGCCGATCATGGCCACCGTCTACGTCATCATGGTTGCCGTGATCTGTGTGCTGAACCTACCCAAGTTCGGCGCTGTCATCGGTCAGATTTTTGCCGCAGCTTTCGCTCCGCAACCGACCCTTGCGGGATTGGGTGGTGGAATCCTCGCCGCAGTCATCAACGGTACGAAGCGCGGCCTCTTCTCAAACGAGGCCGGTCAGGGTACCGCTCCCAACGCCGCTGCAACCGCCACCGTCGCTCACCCCGTTCGCCAGGGTCTCATCCAGTCTCTGGGCGTTTTCGTTGACACGATCATCGTGTGTACTGCAACCGCTTTCGTCATCTTGATTGCCGGCGAGAAGGTTTGGTCCAACCCCGAGGCAAATCCGGCTAACCTGACAACCCTTGCGGTTGCCGATCAGTTGGGACAGTGGACCATCATGCCCATGTCGATCCTGATCTTCGTGCTTGCTTACTCGTCCGTCATTGCTGCTTACGTCTACTCCGAGATCAACCTGTCTTTCGTTGTCAAGTCCAAAGTTGCAACCTGGGCCGTGCGCATCATCTCCGTGGCCTCGGTCGTTATCGGTGCGCTGACCACCCTTGATTTGGTCTGGAACGCGGTTGATATCGCAATGGCCATCATGACCGTGACGAACCTGGTCGCCTTGATCGTCCTCGCCCCCTGGGGTTTGGGCACGCTCCGCGATTACGAGGCCCAGCGCAAGAGTGGCATTGCTGATCCAGTGTTTGTCGCGAAGGACAATCCGCTCCTTCCTGGCGACCTTCCCGGCGATGTGTGGGATGGGGAGCCTACTTCGCGATAGGCTACTTGCGACACAAAGGAGGTCGTCATGCGTATCGCTCGTTTTTCTCAAGGAAGCTCGATTTACTACGGAGCTTTAGAGGACGAATCGACTCGAATCGTTGGCTTGAAGGGTGACCCGCTGTTTTCGCCTGTCGAACCCTCGGGCCAGATCTTCGAGCTAGACGAAGTGCGACTTCTCTCGCCTGTCATTCCTCGTTCCAAGGTTATTGGCTTGGGCGGGAATTACCCGGCTCCGGGTGTACTTCCGAGCGATCCGCCTGCGCGCCCCAGCGTTTTCTTGAAGCCGAATACTACGGTGATTGGCCCTGATGACCCGATCGTCTTTCCTTCCTGGGGACAGGAAGTTTTTTACGAGGCCGAGCTTGCGGTGGTCATTAAAACCTTGGCCAAGGACGTGAGCGTTGAGGATGCTCCCTCGGTGGTGCTGGGTTATACCTGCGCAAACGACTTGACCGCGGCGGATGCTGCACGTGAGGACGGTGGAGCACTTGGTCGTGCCAAGAGCTGGGATACCGCGTGCCCTCTGGGGCCATGGATCACGGTCGGTTCTTCTTTCGACCCCGATAATGCCCAGATCACGCTGCGCATTAACGGGGAAGAGCGGGGGAGCGGGAGCACCTCGCAGATGGGATATTCAATCGCTCAGATCGTGTCCTATGTGTCGGGAATTTTCACTCTTCTGCCCGGTGACGTGATTCTAACGGGCACCCCTGCCGGAGGTCGCCTGAATTCCGGTGAACGCGTTGAAGTTGAGATCGAGGGCATTGGATCGCTGACAAACTTGGCGATGTGAACCTTATTACTGATCGCATAGTGACCCTTTTTCTCCATGGATTTTGCGCCCCGGGGGACGGCGGATGTAGCGTAAAAACATGGCAGATACGTCAGGCTTAGGTGGATTTGGTAAACACCACAGTAGTAGTGCAGACGAGGGTGCCTTTGGTGGTGTTGATGAACTGCTAGCAGCGATTGACGCACAAGTCGATGAGTCTAATAAAGCTGCAGCAGGCGCCTTCGAATTCGTTGAACGCATGAGGGATATCCGCGGCGAAGGTGAATCAAAAGACCACGCGGTTCGCGTCGTCGTTGATTCCTCGGGTACTCCCATTGAGGTTCAGGTTCCTGATCATCCGGCTCTTGGCCACGCCTTCCTTGAGGCGTTTAAACATGCTCGTCAAGATGTCGGTGCTCGCGTAGCAGATGCTGCTGTCGATGCATATGGAGATTCCTCTATTGAAGCTCAAGTGCTCGTAAAAACCTATGGTTCACATCGAGAGCACGCCGATGAAAACGCTGGAGCGCATGCCGCATTCGATCATTTTGGTCGTCTAGATGCAGGAGCGCTTCGCCACGGCGGAGATAAGTGAAGGTCATTTTAGGAGAAAAGATGAATGAAGTAGCCTGGCAGCCGGCTGACGCTGCACTTCTTGCAGGACGCATCGCATCTCAGGCGGGGGAAGTGAAGTCTTTGGCCAGTAAGGCCCGCGGTGCACGTGTCGGCTCTAATTCTTTTGGCCTGATGATTTCCCCCTTGGTGACCCCAATCGCCGAACTCTTCCTGGACGTCATGGGAACTGCAATCTCTTTAGCCGGGGGAAGTTGCTCTGATCTCTCATCCGCATTGAAGAAGGTCA
>USHU01000023.1 GCA_900554605.1 uncultured Actinomyces sp. | reverse complement strand
CGGCGCGGCGCATCATTGATGTGCGTAGGCGCTACCAAGCGCTCACGGCCTCGTTCAGGCAGCAGTCGGATCAAGCGATGGCGCAGCTTCGCGCTTACGCTGACGGCGCCGCGCAAGAAGATCGCGCAGCCAACACACCCCAATCGCCCCAAAATACAGAGCCAGAAGCGCGCACATCTGAAGAATCATCGACCACAGGTCGGGGAGCGGATTCGTAATCGCCGCAAAAACCGTCGCCCCCACCACCGCCCATCTCCAGCGGCGCAGAATCTGAGAAGTCGAGGCCAGGCCAAGGGCGTGAATCCCGATGATGATCATGGGGAAGAGGAAAGACGCGCCGACGACCAGCGTAATGATGACGACGAAATTCAAGTAGGAGTCGAAATCCAAGAGCGCCGAGGAGCCCGGGGGAAGTTCCGATAGGAGGAGCGCGACCGCGTGGGGGAGGAACCATATTGCCGAGGCGACTCCCGCAAGGAAGAGGAAAGCGCTGGGGACTGCGATGAGTGCAGCCCGTCGCTTCTCGGTGCGAGTGAGCGCGGGTGCAACAAAAAGCCAGAGCTGAGCGAGCCACCAAGGAGTGGTGAGGATGAATCCTGCCCACAGTGCGAAGGTGATATGGGTTGAAAAGGGGCCGATGACGGTCCGGAAATTGATCCCCGAGGCCCCGGCCGCGTTGAGCGGTTTCGTGAGCCAGGTGAGGGTTGGGGTGTAGAGGAACCACGCGCCGACGCTGCCGACGAGGACTCCCGCGATGCTCAACAGGAGGCGCGTGCGCAGCTCAAGGAGATGCCGGGTGAGCGACATGTGTGCTTGGGCGTCGACCTGAGGCATGAGGAGGGAATGAGCTACTTGGTGGTCGAGTCTTCGTCGGAGGAAGGCGTGTCCTCAGAGAGGTCGTTCATTTCCTTCTTGAGGATTTTGGCGCTCTGGCCGATCGACTTTGCAAGTTCTGGGAGTTTTTGGGCGCCGAAGAGTACAAGAACGACGACAAGAACGATGATCCAGTGGATGGGACGCATGTTTTCTCCTTCTTGGGCGGGATTCCTGGGATGAGCCTACACCGCCTTATGTGATCTCAGCGTGAGAAAGACAACGTAAGGGGATGTGCTGAGGTAATACAGGTTATCCTAAGTTTAGGTAATTAGGTTATGGTTGGTTATCGTAAATCATTCGGTTGGGAGATGAATGTTCCTCGCAAACTTCTTGATTGCCCTGAGAGAGGGAGTTGAAGCTGCCCTCATCGTTGGAGTCGTCGCAGCATACTTGGTCAAGGTCGGAAGAAAAAACCTCCTTCCCAAGGTGTGGCTGGGAGTTGTCATCGCTGCAGCCATTCCCCTGAGCCTCGGCGCAATCATGACCTGGGGACCCTACACGCTCTCATTCCAGGCGCAGGAAATCCTCGGCGGAACGCTCTCACTGGTCGCCGTTGCCATGGTGACGTGGATGATCCTGTGGATGAGTTCAAACTCCCGCCAATTCGCGCGCAAACTTCGCGAAGACACCGCCGCACAGTTGGCCTCGGGCTCTGATTGGGGAGTCGTCTGGATCGCCTTCATTGCAGTGGCGCGAGAAGGAATTGAAACTGCGCTCTTCGTGTGGGCAACAATCAAATCCTCGGCAGAAAACGCGATCGCAGCCCCCGCGCTTGGGGTGGTCACTGGTTTGCTCGTCGCCGTTGTTATCGGCTGGTTGATCTACACCGGAGCCGCTCGCATCAACCTCTCTATTTTCTTCAATATCACCGGTCTGCTCCTGATCTTCGTTGCGGCAGGAATCGTTTCCTACGGTATTGGCGACCTTCAAGAATCGTCAGTACTTCCCGGATGGGGCATCCCCATCTATGACATCACCGCATACCTTGATGGCTCGGTCTACTCGTGGCTGACCACCTCCTCGTGGTGGTGGACCCTTCTGGAAGCAATGTTCAACGTCAATGCTTCCCCGACACATCTCCAGCTCATCGGCTGGGTGCTCTACATCGTCATCATTCTGCCGCTCTTCCTGGTCCGTTCCGGGATGGTCGGCGCCAAACACCTCACCCCTAAAGGAGAACAATGAAAACCTCCCGCACACGCCTCGTCATTGGAGTTGCGGCTGTTTCTGCGCTGGGTTTGAGCGCATGCGTCGCCAATAATCCCTCGAACACCTCGGCTTCGGGAAGCGCTGGCGCAAGCGACGCGCCGCTGACCGTCACCATCACTGATGACACATGTAAGGTTTCCGCCGCGAGCGTTCCCTCAGGCGTCGTCACCTTCAAGCTGACCAACAACGGAACCGTCCGCAACGAATTTGAAATTCTTGCCGAAGACAAGCTCCGCATTGTTGGAGAGCGCGAAAACCTGGGCCCCGGAACCTCGGTCGACTAAACCGTCACCCTCCAGCCCGGCAAGTACTTCACCGCCTGCAAGAAGAACATGGTTGGCGCACTTGTTGGCGCCACTGAGTTCACCGTGACCGACTCCGGAAAGCCCGTCGAGGTCAGCTCGGACGAGAAGGCACAGATCGATGCCGCCGTCACCAACTACACCGCATACGTCCGCGATCAGTCCGGTCAGCTCCTGGAGCAAACCAAGTCCTTCGCCGAGCTCTACAAGAAGGGCGATTTTGAGGCAGCGCGCAAGGCCTATGCCCCCACGCGCATGTACTACGAGCGCATTGAACCCACTGCCGAGGCCTTCGGTGACATTGACCCCGCACTGGACCAGCGCGAAGCTGACTGGCAAGAAGAAGGTGCTGACGGTGAATGGACCGGCTGGCACGCCATTGAAAAGGACCTGTGGCGTCCCGATGGCTACCAGGGGCTGAGCGAGGAACAGCGCACAGCAATGGCTGACAAGCTGGTCGAAGATACTCAGAAGCTCTACGATCTGGTCTACTCCAACGACTTCAAGATCTCTCTGTCGGATATTTCCAACGGTGCAATCTCGCTGCTTGAAGAGGTTGCCACCACGAAGATCACCGGTGAAGAAGAAGCCTTCTCTCACACTGATCTGTATGACTTCGTCGCAAACGTCGAGGGCGCGAAGGTTGCCTACGGCGACGTTGAAGATCTTGCGAAGGCAAAGGATCCCAAGCTGGCAGGAAAGATCACCGATGCCTTCACCGAGCTTCAGCACGAGCTCGATAAGCACAAGGACGGCGACGGTTACGTCTCCTACGACAGCATCGACGAAGCTGGCCGTAAGGCGCTTTCCGACAAGGTCAATGCGCTTCGCTTGCCCTTGGCACAGCTGACGGCAGCAATTGTCCAGTAAGTACTAGTTACAACTCGTTGGGCGTGGCGCACCTGAAGGGGCGCCACGCCCAACGGCATCACTTTCACCATCCGTCTGTCATTAAAGGACCCAGTCATGACTCAGCATCACGAAGCAGCTGAAAACAATGGCAATGCCGACCACGAGGGCACCAAAGAAGGACTCTCGCGTCGCCAATTTTTAGGATTAGCCGGCCTCGGTGCACTTACCCTTGGGCTGGGCGGTGGCGGCGGATTCGCCCTCGGTCGCCACGCGGGTGATGGCATCGATTCCGATGTCATGAAGAAGACCTACGAGTTCCGCGGTGAACACCAGCAGGGAATCATTACTCCCGCTCAGCAGCAGATGCACACTGCCGCTTTCGATTTGACGACCACGAACCGTGACACGCTCATTGAACTTCTCCAAGACTGGACCTTGGCCGCTGAACGCATGACTCATGGCGAACTCGTCAAGGACTACACAACTTCACTGACGAAGGCGCCGGCCGACACCGGTGAATCGATGGGGCTTGGCCCCGCAGGTCTGACCATCACTTTCGGTGTAGGAAAAACCCTGTTCATCGACGATGAAGGGCGAGATCGCTTTGGTCTTGGCGATAAACTTCCCGTTGCTCTGCGTGACGGCATTCCGCCCATGGCAGCAGAAAAGCTCGACCCCAAGCGCGGCGGCGGAGACCTCATCATCCAGGCCTGTTCCGAAGACCCCATGGTCAATCTCCACGCCCTTCACAACCTCACGCGCATCGCATTTGGTCGCGCGACCATGCGCTGGACCCAACTGGGATACGGGCGAACCTCATCGACCTCAAAGTCCCAGGAAACGCCTCGTAATCTTTTTGGCTTCAAGGATGGAACATCCAACATCAAGGCCGAAGCCTCTCAAGCCGAATTGGATAAGCACCTGTGGATCCAAGCCGGTGACGATCAAGGATCATGGGCAGCTGGCGGATCCTACATGTGCGTGCGCAAGATCAAGATGATGATGGAGGTCTGGGACGAACTGGTCCTGGCCGAACAAGAACAGATCATCGGGCGCGACAAGATCCACGGTGCACCTCTGTCGGGCGGTGAAGAATTCACCAACCCTGATTTCGCGAAGGAAGGACAAGAGGGTAACCCCACTGTTGGCTCCTCCGGCTTGGCTATTGCTCCAGACTCTCACGTCGCCATGATGAACCCAAATAACAACTCGGGGCGGCGCATGCTGCGACGCGGATACAACTACCTCGAGGGCGTGGACTACTTGGGGCGCTTGGACGCGGGACTGTTCTTCGTTGCCTACGTGCGCAACCCTGCAGAGGGCTTTATCCCCGTTTTGGCGAAGATGAAGAGCGATCAACTGACCGAGTACCTCCAGCACTTGGCCTCAGGTGTGTACCTCATGTTCCCCGGAGTACGTGAGAACGACACCTATGTCGGCCAGAAGCTTTTTGAGTAAGGGGTATGTGATGAGTGACTCGAACCAGACGGGCGAACACGCAAACGCAAGCGAGGCCCTTCCGATTTCGCAGCGTCCTGCATCTACCGCACCAGGGCACTGGGTACTCGCAAGAGTCGGAAAGAAAGTTCTACGTCCCGGCGGCTTGGAACTGACTCTTCAGATGCTTTCCGAGGCGAAGCTAACAGGCTCCCGGGTGGTCGAATACGCTCCCGGGTTGGGGCGAACCGCATCGGAAATTCTGGCTGCGCGACCGGCCTCGTACACGGGGGTCGACAAAGACCCGGCTGCTGCCAAGCACGTAAGAGAGTTGGTTGGCATACGGGGGACAGTGATCAATGCCGATGCCGCCGACACCGGGCTGGAGTCGGGGTCTGCTGATGTTGTCGTTGGTGAAGCCATGCTCACCATGCAGGGAGAGAAGTCCAAGAAAGCCATCATTTCCGAGGCCGTGCGGCTGCTGGCACCGGGAGGACGCTATGCGATCCATGAGCTTGCCGTTCAACCCGATACCATCGACGAGGAATTGCATACGCAGATTCGCAAGGACTTGGCGCGTGCAATTCACGTGAATGCTCGCCCCCTGACCTGCGCGCAGTGGTCGCAGCTTTTGGAAGAATGTGGATTGGTGGTTGATAGCGTTCACACAGCGCCTATGGCCCTCCTCGATTTCTCGCGGAATATTCGCGATGAGGGTTTTCTTCAAACTCTGCGAATCATTCGAAATGTTCTTTCAGATCGAGAGCTACGTGCCCGTGTGCTAGGAATGAGGAAGACTTTCCGCACATATCAACAGTGGATGTGCGGAGTGGCAATTGTGGCTCATAAGCCACTGAAAGGAGAAGACCATGACGCTCAGTGACGACACAAATCTTGAGGTTCCCGTGCCGATCATGACTGATGTTCAAGACATTGCCTCGATGATCCAGATCAACGAACAGGCCACGGTTTCGCGCACCGTCATGCACTGTGAAGGAATGCGTCTGGTGCTCTTCTCCTTCGATAAGGACGAGATTCTCAGTGAGCACACCGCGGCAATGCCCGTGATTCTTCAGACCCTCGAGGGTGCTCTGGAAATCGTCGCTGATGGCCGCACAGTGATTCTGCGTCCGGGAGATGTGATCCACTTCGGAACGCGACTGCCTCACGCCGTGCGCGCGCTTGAGCCTTCCAAGATGGCGCTGTTCATGTTGGATTCACGTGAGCGATCACCAAAGAAGTAAGGTGAGAAAAAGTCGATCGGGGCTGGGTTTGTGAGTAACCCAGCCCCTTTCGTATGAGAGATTCAGTCGATGAGGCCGCTGACGGCGCCGTCCAACTCGCGCAGCCACGCCTCGGCGGAGACATCCGAAGGCATACGCCAGTCTCCGCGCGGGGAAAGCGACCCGCCAGCCATAACCTTGGGGCCATTGGGGAGCGCGCTGCGCTTGAACTGCTGAGTGAAATAACGACGGATAAACAGGCGCTCCCACTTCACGATCTCGTCCAAGGAATACGAAACCTTGTCTTCTTCGGGGTAGCCAGCTGGCCAGTCCCCGTGAGAGGCGTCCGACCATGCGTGCTCTGCCAAAAATGCAATCTTTGACGGGCGAGCCCCGCGTCGAAGCACGTAGTACAGGTTGAAGTCTTGCAGGTTGTAAGGGCCGATCTTGTCCTGCGTGGACTGCATCTTCTGTCCGGGCTTTGCGGGAACAAGCTCCGGAGAAATTTCGGTTCCCAGAATCGAGAGCAAAATCTCGCCAACTTCAGGGGAGAACTGGCCAGAAGACACCACCCAGCGGATCAGGTGCTGGATCATCGTCTTGGGAACGCCGGTATTGACGGCGTAGTGGCTCATCTGGTCGCCGACGCCGTAAGTGCACCAACCCAGCGCAAGCTCTGAGAGATCACCAGTACCCAAGACAATGCCGCCCAGGTGATTTGCGAGGCGGAAAAGATAGTCCGTGCGCAGTCCTGCTTGAACGTTCTCGAAAGTGACGTCGTAGTCGTCGTGGCCATCGGCGTAGGGGTGATCGATATCGGCCAGCATCTGCCTGGCTGCAGGGGTGATATCGATTTCCTTGAAGGAGACTCCCAATCTTTCGCATAGCGCAATCGCATTGGTCTTCGTGCGCGCGGAAGTCGCAAAGCCGGGAAGCGTGTAGCCCAGAATATCTGTACGCGGACGACCCAAGAGGTCCATTGCTCGAGCCGCAACGATCAGTGCGTGCGTTGAATCCAAACCGCCCGACACACCGATGACGATCTTCGGGTTGCCGATTGCGCGCAGGCGCTGGACCAGGCCGGCCACCTGAATGTTGTAGGCCTCGTAGCAGTCCTGTTCCAGCTGGTTCGGGTCGTCGGGGACGAAGGGGAAGCGATCGACCTCGCGTTCCAAACCTAGATCCGTTCGCGGTGGGTTCAGCTCAATGGCAATGCTGTAGGGGCGCGGGATTGAGAGGCCGTCGAGCATCTTTTGAGCGTTATCGGTGAAAGAATTCTGGCGCGTACGCTCGGTGCGCAGATGCTCAATATCAACGTCGGCAATGGTGATTTGGGTTCCCGAGGCGAAACGCTCCCCGGCGGCAAGAAGCTGGCCGGCCTCGTAAATCAGGGTCTGCCCATCCCAAGCAAGGTCGGTCGTTGATTCACCCGGGCCGGCTGCGGTGTAGACGTAGGCGCAGGCGCAGCGCGCGGAGGTTGACTGTGCCAAGAGCTTGCGTTCGTCGCCTCGTCCGACGGTGATCGGGGAGGCGCTCAGGTTGAGCAGCACCGTTGCGCCTGCGAGCGCAAGGAGTGAAGCGGGGGTGACGGGAACCCACATGTCTTCGCAGACCTCAATACCCACACACAGCCCCGGGATATCAGTGACATCGATCGTCACGGAGCCAAAAGGCAGCAGGGGAGCATCCCCCGTGTAGGGCTCTGTTGGGGCCCACGGAGCCTGAAGAAGATCGTTATCAAAGCTCGGCGGAGTCACGAAATGACGCTTTTCATAGAACTCGCGGTAGTTCGGAAGATAGGACTTCGGGATGACCGCAAGTGCGCGGCCTCGGTGAATTGCAACCGCGCAGTTGTAGAGGGCTGCTCCCTTGCGCAGGGGCGCGCCGACGACGATCAGGGGGAGGAGATCCGCGCTGGCAGCAATGATGGTGGTGAGCGCGCGCTCGACCTCATCAAGAAGAACGTCTTGAAGGAGGAGATCGTCGATCGCATACCCCGAAACGCACAGCTCAGGGAAGAGTGCAATCGAGACACCGCGTTCATCGCAGCTTCGCGCGGCTGCAATGATTTCTTCGGCATTGGCCAGTGGCTGTGCGGGATGAACGGGGAGCGTCACTGCCGCCACGCGTGCGAAGCCCTGGTCGTAAAGGGAATGGAAGTTCATGGCTTTCCTCCTGAGTCGCTAGGGCTATTGTCGCCTACTTGGGCGGCTTGCGCCTTCCCGAGGCCGTAGCCGGGTAAGTGTGTCTAGTTCAGTTCCTTCATCACAGCTTCAAAAGACTGAGCGACGGGGTCGCGGATGATGAGGTCTGCGTCAGCGTCGGCGTTCGTTGGCGTCGCGTTCATCAAGACCAGGTGTGAACCCGAGAAATAGTTAAGTAATCCCGCAGCGGGATAGACGACCAGAGATGTTCCAGCCACGATCAATAGATCGGCGTGCGAGATTGCCTGCACGGCGCTACTGATGACGTCCTCGTTCAACGCTTCGCCATACATGACGATATCGGGACGGAGCTGTCCGTGGCAGCGCGGACAGGTCGGGACTAACTCCTCAAAGGCCTCGGGAATAGAGGAAAGGGGATAGCCGGCCCCACAAGCGGTGCACAGAAGGTGCTCCCAATTTCCGTGAAGCTCCCAGACTGTGCGTGAGCCGGCGCGCTGGTGAAGACCGTCGATGTTTTGAGTGATGACGCACTCGAGAAGCCCATCTGCCTCGAGCGTGGCAAGTGCGCGGTGGGCGCCGTTGGGGTCGACTGGCTTGTGCACTTCGCGGAACCACTCCCAGTAGGCCTCGGGATGAACCGAAAAGAAATCGATACTGAGAACCTGCTCCAAGGGGATTGTGCGCTCTTGGAAGTAGAAGCCGTTCGCGCCGCGAAAGTCGGGAATGCCTGACTCCGTGGAGACTCCCGCGCCTCCGAAAAATACTGTTGAAGGAGAGGTGCGAAGCCAATTCGCGAGGGTTGAAATATCAGTGGTCATATGTGCTTGTCTCACTATGAGTTTGGCGTTTTTCAAGCGCTAAGGGAGAGCTTGCTTTTGCGCGTTCCATCGCCCCTTTTTGGACTAGCTCGGCACCTTTCCTTTCCCAAGTGGGAATGTAATCATCTGCGGGATGGAGAAAAGAGAAGAAGTCTCTTTTCGTTTGCGTGACTTGCCGAGAAAAATCATGAACCCGTTCTTCAGGAATGACGAAACCTGCGTATCCGAATACCGGCGAGGTTTTGAACTTGGCATGGTCGTATGAAACGAATGCTCCAGGTTCGCCAACTTCGTCGATATAGGCAATGAGCATGCCTTCTCCTCACTGAGAACAAACGCAAAAACCCACGCCGCACAATGTGCGCGCGCGGGTCCGCGGATTGGCACTCTGCGAGGACTAGCTCGCCGTTACCATTTGTCAATCTAGTTCAGCTGAAGCTAAGTGTCAACGCCTGTGGATAGATGCCGAGGCCGGGGTGCACATTGCAGCCCCGGCCTCGAATTGCGATGAAAAGTTGCGTCTAAAATCAGATCAGAGTGAGTGCCTGACGGGCGATCGCAAGTTCTTCGTTCGTGGGAACAACCATGACGGTAACAGAGGAATCGTCGGTCGAAATGGTTGTTGCGGCCGAGAAACGCTGGTTGTTCACCTCGTCATCGATGCGCACACCGAAGGGGAGGAGACGCTCGCAGACCTCGCGGCGAAGATCCGCATCGTTCTCGCCAATGCCAGCGGTGAAAGTAATGACATCCAGTCCGCCGAGCTCAGCAGTGTAGGAGCCGATGTACTTGATGATGCGGGTGACGTAGATATCCAGTGCGAGGCGTGCGCGGCGTGCGACTTCGGGGTCCTCGGAATCGACCATGTGGCGAACGGCGCGCATGTCATTCTCTCCGGTCAAGCCCTTGAGACCTGATTGCTTGTTGAAGAGATCGTCCACTTCGTCGGCGCTCCAGCCGGTCTGACGCTGCAGGTGGAAAACAACGGCGGGGGCGATGTCGCCGGGGCGGGTTCCCATGACCAAACCCTCGAGAGGGGTCAGGCCCATCGAGGTATCGATCGGACGGCCGGCCTTGACTGCGGACACCGATGCGCCATTACCCAGGTGAAGGACGATCTGACGCAGAGCATCGTTACCCATGAGGCGAGCAACCTGACCGGAGACGTACTGGTGAGAAGTGCCGTGAGCGCCGTAGCGGCGCACAGCGTACTTTTCAGCGACTTCCTGCTTGAGAGCATAGGTTGCGGTCTCTTCGGGAAGACGCTGGAAGAAAGCGGTATCGAAGACTGCCACGTGAGGGGTGTCAGGCATGAGCTCGCGGGCAACGTCAATGCCCTTGAGGTGTGCGGGGTTATGCAGGGGAGCCAAGGCGCACAGC
>USHU01000022.1 GCA_900554605.1 uncultured Actinomyces sp. | reverse complement strand
TGCGTTCTGCACAGGCAGCAGCGCGCATTGATGAACTCATCGGGCCCAGGGCTGTTCTATCTGCAAAGAATGCTGGCCAAGAAACAGCTGACTCCACGCAAGGCGCCCACGCGGCCTCGGGAAAGCACAAGGAAACGATCACGCCAGAAATGGTGAGCTCGCCGCTTCTGCGTGCTGAAAACCTCTCGATCGCGTGGCCGAATAGCCCCGAGCTTGTTGAAGGACTCGACCTCGAAGTCGAGCGTGGACGGTCCATAGCAATTGTCGGCCCCTCGGGGATCGGGAAAACAACACTTCTCTACACTCTTGCGGGTCTCATTCCGCCGCGAGAGGGAAGCCTTACCCTCAACGATGTCAGTCTCACGGACATTCCCCACCAGGAGAGCTCATCAGTTCTCCAAGTGACCGCTGAAGATGCCCATATTTTCGCGACAAGCATTTTTGAGAACCTCCGCGTCGCAAACCCAGATCTGGACAAACAACAGGCCCTCGACTTACTCAGCGCAGTCGGCCTCGAGCAGTGGTGCGCTTCTTTGCCGGAAGGAATCGATACCCTCATAGGCGCCGGCGCGACTGGAGTTTCCGGTGGAGAGCGCCGCAGACTCTTGGTCGCACGAGCTCTTGCTTCCCCCGCGCCTATCATTCTCATCGACGAGGCCAGTGAGCATTTGGATCCCCAATCAGCCGACGCGCTCATGCGCACTTTGGCGCAACGTACCCGTCAGCGCGGCTTACTCATCGTCACGCACCGTTTGAGTGCTCTTCAACTGGCCGATGAGATTATCCTGATGGGGTATCCCGATGGAGATCCTCGCAAGCGCCCAGCGCAGATCATTGCGCGAGGAACTTTCGAGCAGCTCGCCCAAAACAACGAGCACTTCCGTTGGGCACTGAGTCAGGAGGACCAATGAGCCCGGAAAGGACCGACTCTCGACTTCTTGAGGCTGCACTCGATGTGACCTCGAGCCTCGACCTCCAGCGAATTCTGGAAAACTTCGTCGAACGCGCGTGCGCATTAACCGGTGCGCGCTACGCAGGATTGTCAGTTCTGGACACCTGGGGCGATACGACGATGTCCGTCGAATTCGGTGATGCCCCCGCCGGAAACGCTTCACCGGACCAGCTTCCCGACGAACTCGTCGAGCGTATTACCGACGAGGGCTACGTTATTTTGAACGATCCGAGCCTGCTTGAAAACCTCCCGGGTTTCGAGAATTTCCTCGGCGTTTCAGTGACTTTCCAAGGCCAGGTCTATGCACGCCTGTATTTGGTTAATCGCCTGGGAGGATTTGGACTGAGCGCGCTACGCATCGTCCAGACGCTAGCATCCGCCGCGGGAATTGCTGTTGAAAACGCTCACCTGTATGCAGATGCGCGGCGCCGCGCCAGGTGGATCCGCGCTTCCCAACAGCTCACAACTTCGATGCTTGAGGGCGCGGATGAAGAAGAAGGCCTTACTCTGATTGCCCAGACCGTTCGCGAGGTTTCGCAAGCAGATACGGCGATTATCGTTCTGCCTTCGGTCAAAGACACGTGGGCTGCGGAAATTACCGATGGGCATCACGCGGATCGCCTCCTCGGCGTGATGTTCCCACCCGAGGGCCGCGCGATGTCGGTGCTTAATGAGGGAACCGGCATGATCGTTGATTCCCTCGCCCGCGCTCAGACTATGCATATCCCCGAGTTCACCGAATTCGGACCTGCGCTTTATGCTCCTCTACGCGGGAGAGGAAAGCCTGCGGGAGTCCTCATTTTGCTCCGCTTACCAGGCAAACCAGAATTCGACTACTCCGAACTTGCCCTCGCTGAGTCCCTCGCTGCTCAAGCTGCTCTTGCTTTGGAACTTGCTTCAGCGCGTCACGCGGAAGACGTCGCCTCGCTTCTGGATGAGCGCGACCGTATCGGTCGGGATCTTCACGATTTCGCAATTCAACAGCTCTTTGCTGCGGGAATGCAGTTGGACGCTACCAAGCAAAAAGTCAGTGAAGAACAGCTTGAGGTCAGCGAAGTCATTCACGCCCTCGACCTCTCCTTGGCTTCCATTGACGAGGCCGTGCGCCAGATCCGCGCGATCGTTCACAACCTGCGTGAGCCAGATTCCAATGTGGGCCTAGTGGAGCGTATCCGCCGAGAGTCTTCTCTTTCGCGTTCTTTCTTGGGTTTTGCCCCCTCACTGTTGATATCCGTTGATGGCCAAGCCGTCAACGAGCAAGCAGAGAGCGAAGATTGCCTCGTGGAATTGGTGGATTCTAGGGTCGACGACTCACGCAGTGATGACGCGGTCGCTGTCGTTCGTGAGGGACTGTCAAACATTGCCCGTCATGCTCACGCAACGGCTGGCGCTGTCAGTGTTGACCTTCACGGAGACACAAACTCAGGAAGCCTCACTGTGTCCATTGCAGACGACGGGGTTGGAATCGACCCCGAACACACACGGAATTCAGGGCTTGCGAACATGGCAGAACGCGCGCGCCTGAACGGTGGGACATTCACTTTGGGGACAGGTTTAGAGGGGAAAGGCACCAGGATTACCTGGCGCGTCCCCCTGTCCTAAACGGGGTTTTCAGTTACGCCAAGCGGCAGCGCGCTGCCCGGCAACCCACGCTGCTACTTGAGTGCGGCGTTGCAGCCCCATTTTCGAGAGCAAAGACGTGATGTGGTTCTTGACGGTCTTTTCAGCAACCCCAAGCTTTGCGCCGATCTCTCGGTTCGACAGTCCGTCCCCGATCAGCTCCAAAACTTTGCGTTCTGAAGGAGTCAGATCAGCCGTCGGATCGTCGTGATCTGCACGTCGACGCGTCAGCGTGCGTTCATCCAGAAGAATCCGTCCCTCCGCAACGGCCTTAATGACATCGGTGATTTCAGCACCACGGACGGTCTTGAGGACGTAAGCGCGTGCGCCCTTCGCGAGGGACTCAGCCAAGGCCTCGTCATCATCAAAGGATGTCAGAACGATCGGACGGATCTCAGGGTTTGTCTGACCGAGGGATTCCATGATGTCGATCCCGGTCCCGTCGGGGAGTTGAAGATCAACAAGGATGACATCGGGACTGACCAATTGCGCTCGACGCAGGGCATCTTGGACCGTTCCAGCTTCTGCAACGACTTCAAGGTCATCTGCACGATCGACGATTTCCGCGATACCTCGGCGAACGATCTCATGATCATCGACGATCATGACGCGGATGGGAGTTTCAATTGCTTCTTCTGTTTCAGCCACGGGCTTCTCCTTCTTTTTTCTTCCGCGAGCGCTGCTTGGTCAGACGGGCTACAGCGTCCGCAGCAGCAGCATTTTCAGCATGTTTCTTTGAGGATCCGACACCCTGGCCAACCTGCTCAGTTCGCGAGGCGACGTGCGCGTGCGCAGTAAACACCCTCTGGTGGTCGGGGCCTTCGCCCTCCACTTCGTAGGTCACTGCCCCCATATCGTGGGTGAAGGCAAACTCGGTGAGAGTCGTCTTCCAGTCCTGTTCTGCGGCGCGTTCGACCGCGTGCACGAGGAGGAAACCGAGGTGACGCAAAATCGTCTCTCGCGCTCCTTCAAGACCAACACTCAAATAGGTTGCCCCAACAAGAGCTTCAAAGGTATCGGAAAGAATCGAGTCCTTGTCGCGTCCTCCGTGTGTGCTTTCCCCGCGACCAAGGTAAATGTACTCCCCCAGCTCAATGTGTCTTGCAGCTTGCGCAAGAGGTTCCTGAGAAACGGTTGCGGCGCGCATCCGTGAGAGCTCAGATTCCGGTACATCAAGGTGACGATGGAAAAGTTCATCGGCGATAACGATGGAAAGGACAGAGTCTCCCAAGAACTCTAAACGTTCGTTATGCGCGATGCCCCCTGCCTCGTTTGCGTAAGAGCGATGGATGAGTGCAAGGTCCAAGAGATCTTGGCGTACCGGGGTCCCCCATGCTTCAAGCAGAGTATCGGTTTGAGGGCGCGGTGGAACTGGGAGTTTAGATCGACGAGCCATCAGTTCTCATCCCGGTGCGAGAGCTGATCAAAAAGCCCCGCGAGCCCCGCAAGGCGCGGATCAATCACGACGTGCTCGTGATCTTCGGGAAGATCCTCCCACTTTTCTCCGCACCCCGGGCACAGTCCCCGGCAATCGGGCTTGCACAGTGGCCGGTCTTCCATCAAAGTGACGATCCCATCGCGCACAATCGACTCGATATCGATCGTATCGTTTGCCGAGATCGTCAGGAAGTCATCGGCTTCTTCATCGTTTTCCTGGCGAAGGCGCTGGGCAGCTTTGGGCTCGAAGAATAGCTCATCAATATCGACGCTGTGGTGACGATGCACCTCGTCAAGGCAACGTACGCATTCACCTTCAAGGTCGACGTCAGCGTGTACACGCACCAAAACACCATCATCAACCGAGGTGATTGCAGCATCAATAGGAAGCTCACTACCCGGAGCAACACGCATGATGGAGGTCCCCAGGTCCTCGGGGACTTCCCACATCAGCTCATAGTCGCGCATCGATCCCGGCGAGCGCGACAGGTCGCGAAGGGAAATTTCTAGAGGACGTTCACTCATGTTCTAAAGTCACATTCGTCAAATCACGACCATTGCGCTCGGCAATGGCTCGCCGACCGGCATCGGTGCGGCGTTGGAGTTCTTGGAGCAGCGAGGACAACTCGCTGAGCGAAGCCGAGGCGTACTCATCAGCACCGGTACGCATCTGCTTTTCCTGGGCACGAGCCTGCGAAACGATCTCACGCGCGCGTTCCTCGGCCATCTGCTTGATGTTTTCGCTTGAGATCAAGCGCTCCGCTTGGGCGTTTGCATCGGCCAGCGTATTCTCCGCATCCGATTGTGCCTGCGCACGAACTCGAGCTGCTTCTTCTTCGGCCTTTTCACGGGTACGCTGCGCTTGCTCTTCAGCCTCGGCGACCAGCTGGTCCGCCTTCTCACGGGCCTCGTCGATTGTCGAACGAGCACGCGCGTTTGCCTCGGCAATAGTTGTTTCCGCAGCCGAGTCAGCACGCACCAGAACGGCGTCGGCATCGGCCACAACCGCATCCGCAGCCTTCAAATCATCGGGAAGAGCTTCACGCGCTTGGTCAAGAAGATCCAATAGCTCGGCTCGGTTAACCATAACGGACGCCGAAAGCGGGACTGCACGCGCAGCTTCAAGGAGATCTTCGATTCGATCCAAAGCAGCAATGACGGTCGAGGGACCGTAGACTGTCTGGTCCTCCCACTGCTGCGCCGAATCCGCCTGCTCATCGTGGGTCTCAGTCATTGTGTCCTCCTGTTGCTCGATGCGCGTACACTACATCTCTATTTTCTCCCCACAGAGTCAAAACTGAGGAAGGAACATACCGAGAAACATCCATTCCCCAGCCAAAAAGTTCACGCACTAATGACGAGGAGACATGCTGATAGCGCGGATCGGTAGGAATCCACAGTGTTTCTACCCCACCGATTTCCCTATTCGTTACGGCCTGAGTCATCTCGGAGTCCATATCCGCGCTGGTGCGAATCCCCTTCACGACTACGTCGACATCATTTTCAGCGCAAAAATCAACAAGCAGTCCGTGCATCGGGAGAACCTCAACATTGGGCAGATGAGCAACCCCCGCTCTAGCGCTTTCAAGCCGGCATTTCATTTCGCTTGCCGAGGCCTTGGCCGGGTTCACCCCGACCGCAACGATCACGTGATCCGCAATGCGCGAAGCGCGCGTAATGATGTCGAGGTGTCCCACTGTAAGGGGGTCAAAACTCCCTGGAATAACGGCTTTCATTCGCTCTCGTGGTCCTGTTCGTCAAGTGGAGGCGCAAGGAAAAAGACTCGAGTTTCTCCCCAGTCCCTGCGGTCTTCACACATCAATCCCTCTGGAATCTCAACTTCGGGAGAACGCGTCGATCGTTCTACAACGATGGAGGCATCTGGAGAACATAAAGGAAGCAGAGCTTTGAGGAGTTCAGTGATGTCTTGGCTTGCCACATCGTAGGGCGGATCAACAAAGACCAGGTCAAATGAACCACTCAGTCGATTGGAGACCGCAGAAAGAGCATCTGCGCCAATGACCAGGGCTTCGGGCACAAGCGGAAGGTTTTTCTTTAAAGTGCGAATCGCTGCCGCTGATGAGTCCACCAAGGTTAGGGATGCCGCTCCCCGCGAGATGGCCTCGAAACCTAAAGCACCACTTCCCGCATACAGATCAAGGACCCTTGCGTCCTCGATAATGCCCATGTGTTCGAGACGCGAAAAAATTGCCTCACGCACGCGTTCGGAGGTCGGCCGAGTCCCTGAAGGAGGAACCTGGAGGATTCGTCCTTTCAAAGTGCCAGCAATAATTCGAGTCATGGTTTAAGACTACGTTAGCTACGCTCCATCCACACGAGCTCTTCGCTTGAAGCGTCATTGAGAGCTTGTCGCAACTCGGTATGCTCACTCAGGTCAGGATCGGAGGCAAGAAGCTCCTGCGCGCACGAACGCGCCTCCTCAATAATCTCCCCGTCGCGAACAACGCTTAAGAAACGCAGACGAGAGGATTTTCCAGACTGAGCCGATCCCAAAACATCCCCTTCCCTACGCAACGCAAGATCGGCCTCGGCAAGGACAAAGCCGTCTGTCGTGGAGGCGAAAGCCTCGAGGCGCTTGGCGGAAGTATCGGTGATCGCGCTGGGATGAACTGCCATGCACACGCTCGCTCGAGAGGAGCGCCCAACGCGCCCGCGCAATTGATGGAGCTGAGAAAGGCCAAATTGCTGCGCATCCAAGATGATCATCATGGTCGCCTCCGGAACGTCGACTCCGACCTCAATGACGGTAGTAGCTACAAGAATCGGGCGCTCACCACTTGCGAAGGCACTCATGATGGCTTCTTTGTCCTCGCTACTGTCACGCCCAGTCAAAGTTGCTGCACCAATCCCGCGTAAGGGTTCGATCGCGGAAAGGCCGAGCAGGGTTTGGGAAACCGAGGCCAGGGGAACAGAAGATTCAGAATCGAGGAGCGCATCGCTCGTATCAGAGTCGTCGATGCGGGGACAGACGATATAAACGCGTCCGCCTCCGTCGATTTCCTCACGAGCGCGCTGCCACATTCGACTCATCCACGCTTCATTTCCCGCGTCAACGACGTAGGTAGCAACGGGCTGGCGTCCCTTGGGAAGTCCCTTCATGACGGTGACATCGAGATCGCCAAAAATCGTCATGGCGACGCTTCTTGGGATTGGCGTTGCAGTCATGACCAGTTGGTGGACCAGCAAGCCATCACTACGGCTTTCACGAAGGGCATCGCGCTGTTGGACACCAAAACGATGCTGCTCGTCGATCACTGCCAAAGCCAGGTCGGCGAAGAGATTACGAGCAAAAAGCAAGGCGTGGGTGCCAACGGCAATGAGCGGCGCCCCAGAGGCAAGCAAGCGTTCAATTTCGCGCCTAGCTGGAGCAGGTGTCGAGGACGTGAGAAGTCGCAGGTCGATTGGAAAACCGGCCTTTTCAAGAGGGGCAAGCAAAGCACGCAAAGAATCCACGTGCTGCTTAGCTAAAACTTCGGTCGGAGCTAGAAGAGCACCCTGATGCCCGGCGGCGACGACCTGGATCAAGGCAGCCAATGCGACGACGGTTTTCCCCGAACCAACGTCTCCTTCAAGGAGACGCTGCATCGGGTGAGAATCCGCCAGTCCCGCACCGATATGTTCAATCGCCTTCTTTTGGGAATCGGTCAGGGTAAAGGGAAGAGAGGACAAGAAGGCGGTCAATTCGGGCGAGGAAAGCGGTGAAACACATGCCTGCATCGCATTGTTGCCTAGACGTCTGTGCGCGAGAAAAGCCTGGAGGATAAAGGCTTCCCTCCACCGCAAGTTCTTCTTCGCTCGTGCCACTTCTTCGTCACTTGTTCCTTGGTGAAGAAGGAGGAGTGACCGGCCAAGGGGATCGATATCGTAGCGAGTGCGGATACTATCCGGAATAGGGTCTGGGATTGAATCGAGATCAATCGATTCAAGGAGAACAGCAATCGCTCGGGCGATCACCCACGAGGTGATACCACCTTTAGAGGAATAAATGGGGATCGGACGGTGCGATCTCTCGCGGAGGGAACGATCATCTTGATCGTCTTCGACTCCCTCGAATTCGGGATGCACCAGCTGCAGATTCCCGCGATATGATCCGACCTTCCCGGCGAAAAGAAAGTGTTCTCCCGGTTGAAGCAGGCGTTCATGAACGCTGAGCTTGTAGGGATTTGCAGCAAAGAAGGTGGCACTCATTTGGCTTGTGCCATCCGTGAGGAGCACTTCAAGGCGCACTCCTGCCCGCGAGCGATTCGGGATCAGGCGAGTACTGACGACTTCCGCCAAGATCGTGACGTCTTCACCGCTGCGCAAAATATGCATGGGGGTCAGAGCACCCCAGTGGTAGTACCGCCTCGGCGCTTCAAGAAGCAGGTCTCCGACAGTATTGATCCCCGCCTTTTCAAGTTTCTTCGCGAGCTTGGCAGGAAGGCGCAGATTCAGCGGGGTATCAAGCGGATTCACGACAGGGCCTGCACAAGAGAATGCACCTGAGGAGAAGCGTCGATGACCTCAAGATCCGCACCGCTCACTTCGAGGTTTAATCCGTCTAAGAGCTGGCGCAGCACGGCGATAAGAGTGCCCGAGTCTTCACTACCGGCTAGGAGAGCCCACCGAGAAGGGGCATATGAGATGAGTTCTTGAACAGCACGTGAGATGTCCTCGACTTGCCAATCCGCTTCGATCGGCCTGGAATGCTGGGCGAGTAATGCGCTTTGCGCGTTTTCTTCAACAAGCGCGCATGGCCTTGGAGCCACTTGCCGTCCCCCGGGCTGGGGAACGAAAAGGGGTGCGCAGGCGCGACTGACCGCGAGTGCTTCCAATTCATTGTGCGACGAGGCGATGAGAACGCTCAGTTCCGGCTCTGCGCCCAAGCGCTCGTAAGACACGCTAATCCTCTGTGCCAAAGCAAGACAGTCACGATCACTAGGAACGATCAGTTCCACACCACTGGAGGCACAGCGGGCGGGCTGGACTAAGGCTTCGAGGTCTTCAAGCTGAGGGTCGAGGAACACGTGCGCACCGCACAGTGCAAGGTCTTCAACCATTCCGGGGATGCGAGTGCAAGCCACTACTGCAGCGCGTTCTACTCGGCGGATCGGTTGGCGCTCGAGGAGTCGGATCCCGCGGTGCGTCACGCCATCGGCCAAAGTATCGATACCGATTGTTTCATCAGGCCGCGCATCGGCGACATGGAAACGCAGGGTGCGTCCTCGGTGCGGGCGAACAGAAAGAGGCGCGGCAGTATCAATATGGAAGCGCCACTCCCCCAGCCCGAAGAGATCAGACTGACCGATCCATGAGTAGCGGGCGTTTAAAGCATCGAGGTGACGACAGTGCGCCTCGCAATCGTCTTGAGTTCCTTGAAGAATCACGTCAACGGTGAAGGCACGATCGGGAGCGGGAGCGCCGGGACGCACGCGGCTCGCAGTTTGTCCGGCAAGTTCAGCAAGCATCGCGGCAAGAGACTCGAGCATTCCAAGATCATCGCGACATGCTGCGTCAAGAGCACTGAGCATGAGTGCGACGACAGCGGCTCCTGCATCGATTGTTCCCGTCGAAGCGCTGGTGGCCTCGACGAGGCCAAATTGCGCAGCGGCACAGAAGGCGGAGAGTTCCTCGGGAATTTCTGGCAGAGTATCTCCAAATCCCATGAGCTCTGAGGAAGCTTCAGCGATCATCGCATCGAAGGCCGCGGTGTGACCGTTGATAGTTGAGGAGGCAGATGCGGTTGCGACGAGCATACGTCGCAGGCGAATGGGGGTGAGTTCTTGTTCTCCAAGAGCCACACGCCAAGACTGCAAGATGGAGACGATCAGTATTCCGCAGTGTCCCAAGGAAGCACGTACTCCGGCTTGGAGTGCGACATCCAGCCCGACAGACAAAGGATCATCTTCGGGAAATCCACTGAGGGAATGGGCGAGAGCTTCAAAAGTGACTCGGGCGTTTGTTCCCGTATCGCAATCGCCACCACCGACACCATCGAGGTCATCGATAAAAGGCGCAAGCTTTGTCATCTCGTCTGCTGCAATGCGAAAGCTGCGTGCGAGCACTCCAGAGTCTAAAGACACCACTTATCCTTTGATCGACGTCTTGTAACGTACTGTTGTGGGTTGAAGGGGATGATGACATTGTTTCGCGCCCACACACATGTGTGCCACCTGACACGCATATTTCCCCCGTGGACTTGGTTATTTGAGGCGAAATCAGATAAGGTGTCATAGTTGCCTGCGGTGACCTGTCACCAATGGCCTCTTGATCTTCAAGGTCAAGACAACTAATCGTGTAAGAAAAACCGAGGAGAACATCGTGGCTGCCGTTTGTGACGTGTGCGGTAAGGGACCCGGCTTCGGCAAGAGCGTGTCGCACTCGCACGTTCGTACCAACCGCCGGTGGAATCCGAACATTCAGCGCGTTCGCGCCCTGGTCGATGGGACGCCCAAGCGCCTGAACGTGTGCACCAAGTGCCTGAAGTCTGATCGAGTCGTTCGCGCTGCCTGATTCAGACTGAGATCGGCCGAGCTCGCTTTGCGAGTTCGGCCTTTTTCTTTACCTTCTCTCCAC
>USHU01000021.1 GCA_900554605.1 uncultured Actinomyces sp. | reverse complement strand
CGGACCGGAGGCAAGAAAGCCCAAGTCATTGCAAATCTTCGAAAGCTTCACCGCGGTACGCTTGATCGCTGCGTGCATCGAAACGTAAGCGCCGGTATCTGACGTTGCCTCAACCAAGTGGGTTGCCCCCTTTACCCGAGCCCCACTGATCTGAGCCAAATGACGCACGACTGCTTCTTGGTAACCCGCAGGAGTATTAAGCCCCGTACCAATAGCCGTTGCACCCAGGTTCGTTTCAAGAAGCAACTCCGAGTTCGCCTCGAGACGCGGGTCCTCTTCGCGCAAGGTCACTGCAAACGCAGTCATCTCCTGGCCAAGAGTCATGGGAACAGCATCCTGAAGCTGCGTACGACCCATGGTCAGAATGTCGCGGAATTCTTCTCCCTTTGCATCAAAAGCTGCTGCGAGATCTTCGATAGCAATGCGCAGCCTCTCGACTTTACCGTGCAAAGCCAGACGGAACGCCGTTGGATAGGCATCGTTAGTGGACTGCGAGTGATTGACGTGATCGTTGGGATTAATGACCGAGTAGTCCCCCCGAGGCAACCCCATCATTTCGAGTGCACGGTTGGCGATAACTTCGTTCGCGTTCATATTGACGCTTGTCCCCGCACCACCTTGGAACTGATCGATTGGGAATTGGTCCATACACGAGCCATTCGTCAAAATGTCATCGCATGCGGCAACAATCGCATCAGCAGACTTTGCGCTAATCACTCGCAATTCACGGTTCGCCAGCGCACAGGCTTTCTTCACTTGGACGATGGCACGAATCAGTTCAGGAACTTGATTGATACTGCGGCCGCTGATCTGATAGTTCTCAAGAGCTCGCAGAGTATGAATCCCCCAATATGCATCATCAGGAACCTCACGCGTGCCCAGCAGATCTTCTTCGATACGTGCCACCTGTTATCTCCTTGATTCAGTGCGTCAGCTATGGCTCTCTTTGATTTTAGGACACGAATTGAGAACTAGTGAGTCAGCTCATCGACGCTGGCGAAGATATCCCCAAAAACGTGCCAATCAGCAATGATGACATCCTCAATACTGATGTTCAGTTCATGTTCAATTGCCGTGACAACCGCATAGAGAGAAAGAGTATCGAAGTCGAGCTCCTCCAATGAAAGGCCATCGTCAAGCTGAGATGCCTCGACAGAAGTATGTGCACACACGGCATTGATGACGACCTCGCGAACATGCGCACTTCTTTCTTCTTGCGCTTTCTCACGTGCGCCCTCGATCGCGTCTACGGGAGTATTTTCGACATTCGAGGCCAAGGCTTGACCGAGTGCATCTCCTAGGAGATCGCCAATGGTCCCCATCGGTCAGCCCACTCGATTCAGCCAGCGCACGGGAGCCCCCGCACCAGCATGACGGAAGGGTTCAAGTTCATCATCCCATGCCTGTCCAAGAGCGAGATCTAGCCCTTCACGCAGTTCCTCGTAGGAAGTGGCGTTTTCAATTGCAGCGCGAACACGATCCTCAGGAACGACAACATTGCCCACGCTATCCATTTGGGCGTGGAAGATTCCCAAAGACGGCGTGTGAGACCACCGGCCAGCATCGCATGACGGGCTTGCCTCTTCGGTAACCTCGTAGCGCAGGTGTTCCCAACCGCGAAGTGCAGAAGCGAGTCGGGCTCCAGAACCGGCACTGCCCACCCAAGAGTACTCGCTCCTGAGCATCCCAGGAGCAGCTTCTTGCGGAGTCCACTGCAAATGAACCTCAGTTCCCAAGGCAGCACCAACGGCCCACTCAATGTGCGGACAAAGAGCAGGCGGGGTTGAGTGTACGAAAAGTACACCGCGGGTATAGGTCCCTCGCATTGTGGCCTCCTGTGTTTGAGGATCGTCTTCCCCTACGTCCTCTTCCATCAATGCCACAAACAAACGGTGTAAAGCTATTCTAACCTAAAAACTGCGGCGGATCCTAGAGGATCCGCCGCAGTTGCGTGTGATTGATGCTCACATATTGTTCTTAGTAGTTCTGCTCGCGAATCTCGCGCAGCGCGCGCTTGCGAGTCTTACGATCCAAGCGATCAATGTAGAGCATGCCATCCAAGTGATCACATTCGTGTTGAAGACAACGAGCCATAAGCTCCTCGCCTTCAACGACAACAGGCTTACCATCCAAATCGATGCCCTCCACACGCGCATACCATGCACGCTGAGTGGGGAACCACAACTGCGGTACAGATAGGCAACCCTCATCCCCGTCTTGATACTCATCTTCACTGAGTTCAACGATCCGGGGATTGAGCACATAGCCGATTTCGCCATCGATATTGTAGGAAAAGGCGCGCAGCCCAACACCGATCTGGTTCGCAGCCAAACCAGCGCGACCATCCATATCCACAGTTTCGAGGAGATCTTCAACCAGAGACTTCACGCTCTGATCAATATCGCGAATGGGATCACAGGGAGTACGCAGGACCGGATCGCCGATCACTCGAATCTCGCGAAGAGCCATTTACTTCACCTTCCCAAAAGATCACGATGGATCTGCTCAATACGCTCCACCGCAGACTCGACCGGAACTTCAAAAGACTCCCCGCTCGCGCGCAGGCGAATCTCAACCTTACCTTCAGCAAGGCCTCGTCCAACGACGACCGAAACCGGGATACCCACGAGCTCCGCGTCCGCGAACTTCACGCCTGCGGAAACCTTACGACGGTCATCGAAAAGCACATCCAAACCATCGCGGTCCAGGGCCGATGAAATCGATGCTGCGGTATCGAAAATCTCATCAGTCTTGCCCGTGGCCAAGACATGCACATCGAAGGGTGCAATGTTTGCAGGCCATGCCAAACCGCGCTCATCGCTGTTCGTTTCAGCAAGCGCGGCCAAAACACGGGAAACACCGATGCCATAGGAACCCATGGTGACGACCTGGCTCTTACCGTTCTCGTCAAGCACCGTCAATCCCAAGGACTTCGCATACTTGCGTCCCAGCTGGAAGATATGGCCGACCTCGATGCCACGTTCAAGGTGCAGAGGACCGGAACCGTCGGGAGCAAGATCCCCCTCACGAACTTCAGCAGCCTCAATCGTGCCGTCAGCTGTGAAATCACGACCCATGGTCAACCAATAGACGTGCTTCCCAGGAGTATTTGCGCCGGCAATCCACGTCGTTCCGTCAACGACGCGAGGATCGACAAGGAAACGGATGCCACCAACCGGGTTGCCTTCTTCGTCCAGATGACGCGCGGGAGAGTTCGGACCAGCGGCCATGGGACCGATGTAGCCCGGAACCAGCTCGGGGTACTTTGCCAAGTCTTCCGGGGTCGACATTTCCACCTCAGCAGGTGCAACCGAGGCTTCGAGGCGCTTCATATCAACGTCGCGATCCCCGGGCACGCCGAGCAGCACAACCTCGCGCTCCCCATCGGGATGGGTCAAGGTCACGACAAAGCTCTTCAATGTATCCGAGGCCTGCCACGGACGATCCTCACGCGGATAGAGCTCGTTCGAGCGCTCGACCAGAGCATCGATCGTCGGCGCATTAGGCGTCTCACGCATCTCAACTGCGGGAATACCGTCGAAAGGAATCGGATCCGGCGCGGGGGTCACCACGGCCTCGGCATTGGCGGCGTAGCCACCCGGGGAACGCACGAAAGTATCCTCACCGATCGGGCTGGGGTGAAGGAATTCCTCGGAGCGAGAACCGCCCATCGCACCAGACATCGCCGAAACGATGACGTATTCCAAGCCCATGCGCTTAAAGATACGCTCGTAGGTGTCGCGCTCATTCTGGTAGGAAACATCCAGCCCGGCATCGTCGATATCGAAGGAATACGCATCCTTCATGACGAACTCACGGCCACGGATCAGACCCGCGCGCGGACGCGCTTCATCGCGATACTTCGTCTGGATCTGGTAGATGGTCAAAGGAAGATCCTTGTAGGAGGAATACTGATCCTTCACCAGGAGGGTAAACATCTCCTCGTGGGTCGGCGCCAGCAAGTAGTCCCCGCCCTTACGATCCTGAAGCTTGAACAACGTGGGACCATACTCGTCCCAGCGATGTGTCTCCTTGTAGGGATCCGCCGGCAGAAGCGCAGGAAGATGAACTTCCTGAGCGCCCATCGCGTCCATCTCTTCACGAACGATGTCTTCAACCTTACGCAAAAGGCGTAGGCCCAGAGGAAGCCACGTGTAGATACCGGGCGCGGTACGACGAATGTAGCCAGCACGGACAAGGAGCTTATGCGAAATTACCTCAGCATCTGCCGGGTCTTCACGCAAAGTACGCAGAAAAAAAGAGGAAAGAGTTCTTAACACACCTCAATCCTAAAGCACGGCGGGCACAGGCACGAAGCCTGCACCCGCCGTGGCATATTGTTCAGCTCACAAAGCCTCTGCTGCTTCCTTCAAATCATGCAGCATCGACATGGTCGAATACGACTCAGCGCACACTCCAGCCCACAGTCGCCACGCAGGAACAGACTCAGTTGCCTGATGACGCTCACGCAGGTGCAGGCGAGTGCGGTCGTTGGCCTCGGGAAGAAGAGCGAAAGTACAGGTACCGGTGTAGTCCTCAACCTGGTCTTCCCACTCGACATTGCTTCCAGGCGCAGGAACGCGAATAACCAAGCAGTCGTTTTCCTGGCGGATCAGCACACGACCGTCTTCGTCCTCTTCAAAAGCGGCATCCAAAACTTCCCAGACGCGCGTCGGAAGAGCATCGATGACGACCGAGCGGTCGACGACGACATCAGCGTTGGGCAGCTCAAGGTCTCCGGGCAGAGAAACCGCGGCCTCGGAACGGGTCAGTCCGATACGGCGCGGGAAACCCGTTGCGCAAATCGCACCCGCGCACCCCAGTACACCCAGAGCCAATACGTGACGAATCTTCATAACAATCCCCTTCATCGAAGCGGTAGTAGCAATTGTTTTCTTAGTAGTGAAGGATACGTGAAGCGCAATCGCGCAACTCCCCTAGCGGATGATGGGCATGACCTCGACAGAGCCTTCCCCTTCTTCCAAGCCCATTTCTTCAGCCAAGAGATTAGCGTGCTTGATCAAGGTCGGGACGATATCGTCTTCGGGAACGGTCTCAACAACTTCTCCGCGGATAAAAATCTGCCCCTTGCCATTTCCTGAGGCCACACCCAGGTCGGCTTCACGAGCCTCGCCAGGGCCATTCACCACGCAGCCCATGACGGCAACGCGAAGGGGAACAGTAAGGTCCTTGAGGCCCTCAGTGACATTTTCTGCCAGCGTCCACACGTCAACCTGGGCGCGCCCACACGAAGGACACGAGACGATCTCAAGAGTCTTCTCACGCAGCCCCATAAACTCAAGAAGCTTCGTGCCGACCTTGACTTCTTCTACGGGAGGAGCCGAAAGCGAAACGCGAATCGTATCGCCGATTCCATCAGCAAGAAGCACGCCGAAAGCTGCGCAGGACTTGATTGTTCCCTGGAATGCGGGGCCAGCCTCGGTGACTCCCAAGTGAAGAGGCCAATCGCCTTTCTCTGCAAGAAGACGGTAGGCCTGCACCATCGTGAGCACATCGTGGTGTTTGACGGAAATCTTGAAATCGTGGAAGTCATTTTCTTCAAAGAGCGAGGCTTCCCAAACAGCAGACTCGACCAGGGCCTCGGGAGTTGCTCGACCATACTTCTTAAGAAGACGCGGATCCAAAGAACCAGCATTCACACCGATACGCAGTGAGGTTCCGTGATCGGAAGCGACACGGCAAATTTCCTTCACCTGATCATCGAACTTACGAATGTTTCCCGGGTTCACGCGGACCGCACCACAACCGGCCTCGATCGCCGCAAAAACATACTTCGGATTGAAGTGAATGTCGGCGATGACGGGAATACGGGATTGCTTAACGATAATCGGAAGCGCCTCAGCATCCTTATCGGTCGGGCAAGCAACGCGGACAATATCGCAGCCCGCTGCGGTTAGCTCTGCAATCTGCTGCAATGTTGCGCCGATATCGTGCGTTTTCGTTGTCGTCATCGACTGAACAGAAACGGGAGCCCCTCCACCGACGGGCACATCCCCCACCATGATTCGACGAGTCTTACGACGCGGAAACGGGCTTTCGTGGACGCTCGGCATCCCTAAGTTAATCTCAGTCACCTTGTTATTATCTCCCACTCGAAACCGGCTGGCACGCGGGCTGAGTCCTATTGCAAAGAAATTGGCGCAATAATGTCGGCTGCGACCAGCAAGACCGTCATAGCGATCAGGAGCGCGCCCATCGTATATGTGAGCGGCATCAGGCGGGCAGTATCGGCGGGCGGGGGGACTTCTTGTCCTCTGACGCGAGCAATTCCACGCCGAATCCACTCGTAAAGCGCGGAGACAATATGACCGCCATCAAGTGGGGGGAAAGGCAGGAGATTGAAAACAAAAAGCGCCATATTGAGCGAAGCCAAAATCGAGAGAAGCAGAGCAAGCGAGCGCATCCATCCCCCGCTGGAGGCAGTGACATCCGATGAGGTTGCATCTGCTGCAATTCTGCCAATTCCTACAACGGACATCACACCTGCAGAATCACGCGGTGTTCCCTTAATGAGCGATTGTCCAACATCCCACAGGGCAAGTGGCAGACGAACGACAACTTGTACGGTGCCCGTAAAGGTCTGCCACACTGACGAGGCTACGGTCGCTGGACTTGCCGCTTGGTATTCGATTCCAGCAATCACACCAATGCTCACAGAATCAGCCGTGCGCAGCGGGTCGATCTGGACATGATAGCTCTGTCCTTGACGCAGATAGTCGACGCCAATTTCGCCCTGCGAGTGTGCGATTGCTTGGCGCATCTCATCCCACGACTGAACGCCTGTGCCGTTAATCGCGGTGATCGTATCCCCGCTTCGAATCCCAGCCGCGTATGCGGGAGCTTGGACGCTTGTTCCTTGCGAGGTCAGTTCTTGGGGAACATCGCCAAGGGTCAGCGAGGCGCGAGGAATTCCAATCCCGACCAAAGCAACCGTCATGAGCACGATGGATAGGAAGAGATTGACCATCGGCCCACCCAGCATGACAACGATCTTCTTGGCTGGATGAAGGAGATAAAATGCGCGAGACTCGTAGCCCTGAGGAATTTCTTCCATGCTTGCTTCGCGGGCTTCTTGGGCGAGCGTGGGCTTTCCCTTGCTATTCGTTGTCTTTGTTCCTTCACGTGCTGGAGCGAACATTCCGACAATACGGACGTAGCCGCCCGGAAGAATTGCTCGAAGGGAATAGGTTGTGTCACCTTTCTTCCACGCAAGAAGTCTGGGACCAAAACCAACAGCGAATTCAGGAACATAGACACCGAATTTCTTGGCCGGAAGCATGTGACCGCATTCGTGCAGGGCAACCGAGATCAGCAACCCCGCGATGACAATGACTACACCGATAATTCCCACGTTCGCCCTTCGTCCTCATTCAATGCGTGCAACGGTATTCCTACTGCCCAACCTATTGAGCCTGTTCCAGCCTAGCCACATCTAGCGTGTATCCGTAGGCACAATCAGTAAGCACACAAGTGCTCAGCCCGATTTCGCGCCCACTCTTGGGCGCCGAGAATATCTTCCACACTCGGCTGCGAAATACCGGAGTGCTCGGCAAGAACCTGCGCCAAGAGGTCGACAATTGACAGGTAGGGAAGCCTCTCTTCAAGGAAGGCTTGAACGAAAACTTCGTTCGCCGCGTTATAGACTGCCGGGTGCGTTTCCGATTCCGAAACAGCTGCGCGAGCAAGAGTGAGGGCCGGGAAAGTCTCGAAATCAACGGGTTCGAAGGTCCACTCCTGTGCGCGGAGAAAATCAACAGGTTTTTCAATATCGGGAAGTCGCTCAGGCCAGGTGAGTCCCAGAGCAATCGGGAGCTTCATATCGGGCGGAGAAGCCTGGGCGATCGTTGCGCCATCTTTCCACGTCACCATCGAGTGAACGATGGACTGAGGGTGAACAACCGGAACAATATCGTCTGCCGGAATATCAAAAAGAAGGTGTGCCTCGATCAGTTCGAGGCCCTTGTTGACCAGCGTTGAGGAGTTAATAGTGACAACCGGCCCCATACTCCACGTCGGGTGCGCCAAAGCCTGCTGGGGAGTGACATCCGTGAGTTCGTGGCGTTTCTTCCCTCTGAAAGGACCGCCCGAGGCCGTAAGAACAAGCTGGGCGACCTCGCTCTTTCCCGTCACGCGGGAAGCAGTCAGTCCCTTTTCATGTACACCGCTTTCCAGACACTGAGCAATCGCCGAATGCTCTGAATCAACGGGAACGATCTGCCCAGGTCGACGCATTCGCCTGCGTACCAAGGAACCGCCAACAACCAAGGATTCCTTATTTGCCAGAGCTAGGGTTGCGCCCGCTTCAAGTGCGGCAAGTGTAGGTCCGAGGCCAACGCCTCCGGTAATCCCATTCAAAACCACGGCCCGTGGGAAAGATCCGGCGATCTGCGTCGAGGCCTCTGCGCCGTGGAGAATTTCCGGGACAGCGCCACCTTTTGAGTCAATGAGTTGAGCGAGCTCATCACCATTGCCACTGTGGATCCCAACGATTTGCGGGCGGTGGCGCACGCACTGCTCAGCGAGGAGTTCTAGGGAGTGTCCACCCGCGCTCAGCGCGACAACATCGAAACGCTCTGCGTATTGGTCGATAACCTGCAGGGCTTGGGTGCCGATGGATCCCGTTGAGCCTAGAAGGACAACTTGCTGCGTCATCTTTAATTAACGGAGAGAAGGATTTCGACTGCACGGCCTAGATAGGCATCAACTGGCCCCATCGCATATGCTTTTTTGCCGCGCGCAGACTTGAACAAGGCATGGCGAACATCGTCAGCCAGAAGCTCCTCACGATCATCGAAGAAAGCAGCGATCCGATCCAAAAGATCATCGACTTGCTCGGCATCGTAGCCAATTCCGGACTTTGGGTGAGCAAAGCGATCCCCGTAGGGGCGAAGCAATCGCGGGTACAAGGTGGTCGCACGGTCTGCAACCCTTTCGTACCAAGCAGCCTCTCCGTTAACTGCAATGTGGTCAGCACGATCACGCTGGACAAAAGCAGCTTCGAGGCGACTCATCGCTGCATCGACAGCCTGTGTGTCATAACCGTTGCGTTGCCGAGGGAAGGAAGCCTGACGGACCTGTTCCGCACTGAATTGCTCAGCAGGAAGGCCTCCCTCGTAGGCATGACGAGCATCGACGAAGAAGTCATCTACGGCGTCCTTACCGTAACCACGCCGGAAAATTCCCGTCGTCGGGAAAGCGTCGCTCATCGCATCTCCTCTTCATGTGCATTATTCTCACGCGCACTTTGACGTGCGCGCTCGCGGTTATTGACAGCCGTCGCAAGCTGCCCGCAAGCACCGTCGATATCGGAGCCGCGGGTATCGCGAATCGTTGTCGAGATTCCATTGTCTCGCAGTGTGTGGACGAATGCATCCTGCGCACGACGAGTGGACGCGGTCCAAATAGATCCCGGAGTTGGGTTGAGCGGAATGGGGTTGACATGCGCCCATCCCCTACCGCGTTTATTGAGCTCATCTGCGAGGAGCTGCGCACGCCAAACCTGATCATTCATATCTTTAATCAAGGCGTATTCAATAGATACACGACGTCCAGTCGCAACGAAGTAACGTCGTGCGGCGTCAAGAAGCTCGCCGACCTTCCAACGGGAATTGATAGGAATGAGCTCATCTCTGAGGTCATCGTCTGGAGTGTGCAGGGACACAGCCAAAGTCACGGGCAGTCCTTCTTGCGCGAGGCGATCAATCGCAGGAACCAGACCGACCGTCGAGACTGTGACGTTGCGTGCCGACATACCGAAACCGCTTGGCGAAGGATCAATGATCCGATGGAGAGCTCCCACAACTGCCTTATAGTTTGCCAGAGGCTCCCCCATTCCCATGAACACAATGTTCGATAGGTGCGTGGGCGATCCACCAACCATGCCCTGTTCACATGCTTGATGTGCGCAGCGCACTTGGTCAATGATTTCGGCCGTCGACAAGTTACGTGTTAGTCCCATCTGACCCGTGGCACAGAAAGGACAACCCATCCCACACCCAGCCTGGGAAGAAATGCACAAAGTCGTGCGGTCGCTATATCGCATGAGTACAGACTCCACACGTGCCCCGTCGTAGAGTTCCCACAGGTGCTTGAGTGTCTCTCCGCGGTCAGCTTCAAGAACAGCGACCTCACGCACAAGAGAAGGAAGAAGTGTCGCAGAAATGACGTCATGCGCGCTCTTGGGCATATCCGTCATCAGCGCGGGATCGCTCACGTGGCGTTCAAAGTAGTGACGCGAAAGCTGGTCGGCACGGAAAGAAGGCAGCCCGGCCTCGGAAACGAAAGTTTTGCGCTCGCTGCGGTCAAAGTCAGCAAGATGACGAGGCGCTTTCCCGCGCCTACGCGCGGTAAAAGTAACCTGAGGCTTCGCATCAGGCGACGTCGCGCCTTCAGGCAATTGATCTGTTGGACGTACCTCACGTCGTTTGTGCTCTTCGATGCTCACCGCAACGGCCTCCTTTCCACGTGCATAGCCTAATCGCTCCCACCGGCATCTGCGTCCATCGCGGATCGCCTAGCGAAGTGCGAGAAGAAAAATCACATAGAAAACGGGGGCTGTCATGACAAGAGAGTCCACGCGATCAAGCACGCCACCATGTCCAGGGATCAAAGCGGACATATCTTTCAGACCGCCTTCACGCTTGATCAAGGATTCCGTGA